>JAUXPG010000463.1 GCA_030683915.1 Gemmobacter sp. | reverse complement strand
GCGCAGCAAGGCCAGCAGGCCAGGGTCAAGGTCAGGCATCAGTCCTCCAGCCAGCGGATCAGGGCCGCCGTGGTTGCTTGGGGTTGCTCAAGGGGTGGCAGGTGGCCCGCGTCGGGCACCACCACCAGCCGCGATTGCGGCATCAGGCCGTGCATCAGGTCGTGACGGTCGCGCGGGCACAGCGTGTCCTGCGCGCCCGTCAGCACCAGCGCGGGGCCGCGCCATGCCGCCAGTGTTGCGGTCTGGTCCGGGCGGCTGGCCAATGCGCGCGACTGGCTGACGAAATACGAAGGCCCCAGCGACACAGCCATGTCAAGGCACAGGTCCAGCAAGGCGGCATCGTGGCGGGCCAGATAATTCGGCTTCATCCCGTCGCGCATCACCCCTGCCAGATCACCGGCCAGCACACGGGCGATCTGCGGCGCGCGTCGGGCGCGGACGGCATCGGTTTCGGCCAGCGGGTTGGTATCAAGCAGCGCCAGCCTGTCCACCCGGTCGGGCGCCTGCCGCACCATCTCCATCGCCAGAATGCCGCCCATCGACAGCCCGGCCAGCGCAAAGCGCGGCGGCAACTGCCCAAGCAGATGCGCCGCCATCTCCTGCATCGTGTCCAGGTCCGGGGGCGGCAACGCCACGATGGGGCGGGGCAAAAGGCTGTCGCACTGCGGCCCCCATTGCCGCGCGTCGCACATCATGCCGGGCAGCAGAACGAGCGGGATCATCGCGCCCGCCGCGCCCCTTCGGCCATCGTGGCAAGCTTGGCCCATGCGATTTCCGGGTCCACCGCGCCAAAGCCCGCAAATGTGCCAAAACCACAGTCGGACCCTGCCATCACCCGATCCGCCCCCACGATGGCGGTAAACCGCTCCAGCCGCTGTGCCACAAGGTCGGGATGTTCGACAAAGTTGGTGGTCGTGTCCACCACGCCCGGCACAAGGATCTTGTGGCCGGGTATTTCGGCGGCCCGGTCGCGGAATACCGTCCATTCATGGCCGTGGCGCGGATTCGCGGTTTCGAACAACACATAGGTCGCCCGCGCCTTCATCAGCACCGGGAACACCGCCGCCATGTCGATGTCGCACACATGCGGGCCCTCGTAGTTGCCCCAGCAGATGTGGATGCGGATGCGGTCTTCGGGGATCCCCTCCAGAGCATGATTAAGCGCAGCAACATGGCTTTCGGCGATCTTCAGGAACTCTGCATCGCTCAGGTCGGCGAACAGCATGTGGCGCGACAGCGCAAGGTCCGGACAATCAAGCTGCAGGTCCAGCCCCGCATCGACGATGGTGCGGTATTCGTCGCGCATCGCATCGGCCAGCGCAGCCAGATACGCCTCGCGCGAGGGGTAATGCGCGTTTTGCAGGAACAACGAGATGACGCCGGGCGAAGCCGCGTTCATGAACCCGCGCGTCGCGCCATGCTCTGCCATCGCGGCCTTGAGGTTGGCGATGTCCTTTTGCAGTTCGCCTTGCCCCTTGGACACCACGGGCCCCACACACATCGGGCGTGCGTATTGCGGGGTGCCGCCCTGTTTGGCCAGCCGTTCCAGAAAGGTGGGAAACAGCTTGAGATCCGCAGGCGCGTTGCGTGGGCTGTCGCCGTCAAAGCCGGTGTAGCGGTCCTTGACATAGGTGGCATAGGAAATCTTCGACGTCTCGCCATCGCTGACGATGTCCACGCCGGCGGCGACCTGACGGCGCACCACGTCGGACACCGCGGCGGCCATCACGGCGTCAAAGGTCGCCGGATCAAGGGGTTCGCGCCGTTCGCGGGCGAAAAGCTGGTCCACCACCGCCTGCGAACGGGGAAGCGAGCCGACATGCGTGGTCAATAGCGCCATGGTGCACCTGTCTGGGGGGTGGGGGTGGCCCGCCGGGCCACCCGGTCAAGCGGTCAGTGTTTCCGGGTCGGGCCGGGTTTGTCATCGGTCGGGATGACGCGGTAAAGGCTGGCCTCGCCCGTCATCGACGGGGCAAGGCTGTGGGTCAGGCCGGGCGGTACGGCGCAGGTGTCGCCGGGGGCCAGAACCTTTTCGCCACCGTCCCACACCAGCCGCCAGTGGCCGCGCATGACCATCAGAACCTCGTGACGCGGGCTGGTATAGGGCGTTTCAGGGATGGAACCGCGGGTGAGCAATTCCACCTCGAATCCCGGGCGGTCGCGCAACAGCGCATCTGCCCCGATCACCTTGGCAGGCGCGCGCGCGGCCAGCGCCATCAGGTCCCAATACCGTGCGACATGGCCGGGCAGAACGGCGGTGACGGGCAGCTCGGGAAAGGCCTTCAACTCCTCGTCCGTCAGCAAGGGCATGGGCTTTACGCCATCAGGCAGCGTCTGGCCCTTCTTGCTGTCGTAAAGTTTGCCGTTCTCGCCCAGCACGAGCCCATGCTCCTTGGCATCGGTGATCACTTGCGGCGCCCAGATCACGCCGCCGCCAGCATCATCGCCACCCAGAACCGCCATGATCATTCCATAGTCGGTGCCGATGTTTTCGAACCCGCGAAAGATGCCGGTCGGGATGTTGATGATGTCGCCTTCCTCCAGCACGACTTCGCCCGCCGTGCCCCAGCGCCCCCAGAAAAACCGCCACCGGCCCTTGAGCACAAAGAACACCTCGGCGGTGCGATGGCTGTGCAGGCTGTTGCGGCATTTCGGCGGTTGCCCGGCGGCCCCGATGTTGAAGCCGGGGGTTTCCTTGATGTGGACGTGCTGATCCGGGCTTTCCGAAACGCCACCGCCGATGATGGTGAAGTTTTCCTTTTGGTTCGAGCCGGGGGTATGCGCGTCGATAAAAGCGGTCTTGCACGGCTTCAGGTCGCCATAGCGCACGATGCGGGCTTCCATGGCATCCATGCTCAGGATGGGAGCGTTCATCACAGGTCTCCGGTATGCAGGTGAATTTGTTTCCAGATCGAGATTTCGTCGAACAGCGTGAATTCGCGGCGCAGGGCCCAATCGCCATTCCGGCCGAAGGGGCCGAATTCAGCGTGGGTCATGCCCATCACATGAACCGGTGCGCCCGTCGGGCGGCCAAAGGCGCCGGGGCCGGAATGCGTGCCGGTCAGCGACCAGCGCACTGCGGCGCGCGGGGGTTGGTGCGGGTCGTCGCGGCCGATCTGATGGTGGATCTCGAACCTTGCCGTGGGAAAAGCCGACCGCAGGCGCATCCACTGCGTTTCGGCAAAGGCCCAGCCCCAGCCCCCCAGAGCGCCCGGATGTTCGGTTCGCACCGCGCGGTCATACTCCGCCACGATCACGGCGAAATCCTTGTGCATGATCCGGGTCAGGATACCGGCCAGCCGGTCTCCCCATTCGTTGTCATTGCCGCGCCCGGTGTAGCCGCCATCGACATCATCGGCAGGGGTAAAGGGCCGGGCGCAACGGTCGGGCCCGCCTTCGGCGGCGATCTGGTCGCGGGCAAACTGGCTCGGGTCCAGTCCCAGCTGCCGCACGATCCCGCCTGCATCGCGGATCAGCCATTCGTCGTAGATCACATTGTCTTTTGCCGCGCAGTCGGCAATCGCGCGGATGACAAAGCTGCGCCCTGTCGGCGGCCCAAAGGCGCCATGCCCGGTATGGGTGCCGCTGGTCACCAGCCGGTGCGACGACAGGAACCCGGCATCCTCGTCGCCCGACCAGATCACATCCTCGCCCAGCAGCTGGCGGTCGGGGAATTCGGCCAAGGTGGCCAGCGTGCCGTCGATCACCGCCTGATTGCCGCGCACCAGCCCCGAAGGAAAGCGCATGGGCAGATCGGGCGCATAGTATCCGTTCAGCGTGGCAAGGCCGCGCCCTTCCCATATCTCCTGCGTGATCTTCAGGATATAGTCGGGCAAGTCGCGGAACCTGGGATCAAAGCCTTTCACAACGCACCTGTAGCCAGCAGGATCTGTTTCCAGATCGCGGTTTCATCGATCAACGTGTATTCGCGGCGCAAGGTGGCCGCGCCATCGCCAAACGGGCCGAATTCGGCATGGGTGATGCCCATAATGTAAACCTCGGCCCCCGTCGGTGTGCCAAACCGGCCCCAGCCCGCATGACGTCCGTGCAACGACCAGCGCACAGCGGCGCGGGGTGGCATCATCGGGTCGTCGCGGCCGATGACATGCTCGATGGTGAAGGTGGCGTCGGGAAAGGCCGCGCGCAGACCCATCCAGAACTGGTCGGCATCCGACCAGCCAAGGCCATCCTGCGCGCCGGGATAGAACAGGTTCGCCGCACGGTCATAGCGTTTGGGAATCACGTCCATGTCGGCGGCCATGATCCGGCCCAGCGTATCGGCCAGCAGCGCGCCCCATTCGTTGTCATTCCCGCGCCCGTCATAGGGGCCCGGCACATCGGTCGCGGGGGTCATCGGCCGCACACAGCGGTCCGGCCCGCCCTCGCGTGCGATCAGATCGCGGGTCCAGCCGACCAGATCATACCCCATCTGCGCCACGATGGCCGACTGGTCGCGCACCAGCCATTCGTCGTAGATGCAATCATGACGAAGCGCGCAATCCGCGAGAATGCGGTAGGTCAGCCGCTTGCCGGTCGGCGCGCCATACATGCCGGGCCGCGTATGGGTGGCGGTACAGATCAGCCGATGCGACGACAAAAAGGCATCTGACGTGGCATCCGACCGCGCGGGATCGTCGCACCAGATCACGTCCTCGCCCAGCAACTGCCGGTCGGGAAACTCGGCCAGCGTCGCCATTGTGGCGGCGATCACGCGCGTGTTGTCCACCAGCACTGAGGCCGGCGACCGCACGATCAGCCCCGGCGCATAGCGGTGCCGCAGACTGCCGATGCAGCGGTCTTCCCAGATTTCCTTGGTAACGCCGATGATGAAATGTTCAACATCGCGCCACTTCGGATCAAAGCCCTTCATCTGCCCGCGCCTCTCTGGCTTCCGTTGCGATGTTTCGGGTCGATCCGCGCAAGACCAGCCGCCCGTCCAGCTTGATGCGCCGGGCTTCGGTGTCCTTGCCGTCGATCCGTTCGATCAGGGTCGTCACGGTTTCGCTGACCATGCGGTTGAGCGGCTGGCGGAACGTTGTCAGGTCATAGGCGCCCCACGCGGCGATCGGCACATCATCGAACCCGGCGACCGACACGTCCTCGGGCACCCGCAGGCCCAGTTCGAACCGCAGCACATCCATCACTGCAAAGGCCATGTGATCGTTGCACACGAACACCGCGTCGGGATGGTCGGGCCGGTCGAACATTTCGCGCGCCGCCTGTTGCGCCTGCTCCTGCACAAAGTTGCCCACGCGGCGCGAATGCAGCACCATGCCATGCGCGGCCAACCCTTCGCGGAATCCCAGTTCGCGGTCCCGCTGGGTCGATGCGGCCTCGAACCCGGCAACATAGGCGATGCGCTGGTGCCCGGCGGCGATCAGATGTTCGGCAATCGCGCGCCCGCCCGCCCGATTGTCGGTGGTAACCGACGACAGCCGCGCATCGTCCTGATCGCGGTTGAACAGCACGACGGGAATGTTCAGCGCCTCGCAATGCTCGGCCAGCACCGACGACAGCGAAATGGACGCAAGCACAAGCCCGTCAACTTGATAGTCAAGGATTTCCTGCACCACGCCTTGCACGTCGCCCACGGTGGGGGCGGCCATGAACACCAGCACGTGATAGCCCTGTTCCTGCAGCGCGACCGACAGGCGCTCTACCGCCGTAGGGTAAAAGTAGTTTTCCAGATAGGCGACCACCAACCCGATGATCCGGCTTTTGCCGGTGATCATGGCGCGGGCCAGCGGATTGGGGCGATAGCCCAGTTGCTCAGCCGCGCGGCGGACCTTCTCGATGGTCTTGGCC
>JAUXPG010000339.1 GCA_030683915.1 Gemmobacter sp. | reverse complement strand
TGTTCACCTTTGCGACCACCGACCTCAGCGCGATCTACTTCGACGTCCGCAAGGACGCGCTGTATTGCGATGCGCCCGGCAGCCTGACCCGTCGGTCTTGCCGCACGGTGCTGGATGCGCTGTTCCACCGGCTGACCGCATGGCTGGCGCCCGTGCTGGTTTTCACGATGGAAGAAGTCTGGCTGGAACGCTTTCCGGGTGACGGCTCGTCGGTCCACCTGACCGATTTTCCGGTCACGCCCGCCGAATGGTTGAAACCCGCGCTGGCGGCGAAGTGGGCGCAGGTGCGCCTTGTGCGCCGCGTCGTGACCGCGGCGCTGGAGGTGCAGCGCAGCGCCAAGATCATCGGCTCGTCGCTGGAGGCTTCGCCTGTCGTGTATGTCGCAGACCCCGCATTGCAGGCGGCGCTGGCCGGGGTGGACATGGCGCAGCTTTGCATCACGTCTGCGCTGACGCTTTCGACGGCCGAGCCCCCTGATGGCGCGTTCACCCTGCCCGAAGTGCCCGGCGTCGCCGTCGTGTTCCACCTGGCCAGTGGCGAGAAATGCGAACGCTGCTGGCAAATCCTGCCCGATGTCGGAACCCATACCCACCCGGCCACCTGCGCGCGCTGCGACAGCGTTCTGGGCGCGCACTGACCCGCCCTTGCCCCCGGCCCGATGGTGGTCGGGGGCAATGTCTATGATGTCAGACGGTCCCCGGCGCTTCGGTGCCCAACCGGATGTGACCCACCCCGCTTGCCGTCAACGCATCATCGTCCGGCCCGGTGCGTCCGGGCCATGTCACCACCATGACCTGCGCATTGGGAAACCAGCGACGCAACTGGCGAACCTGCAACGCCAACACCTGCTGAGGCACCCCACCGAGTGAAGCGATGACCAGCGCGCCCGGCGCCGCGTCGCGCAGGCGTTCGGTGATGCCATGCATGCTGGGCAGCACGATGGTATTCACCTCCTGCGCCATCAACTGTTGCCCCACCAGCAGCGCCGCCACCTCGTCGAGCCGGGACCGCGCACCCAGAACCACCACAGGCTGAGGCAAGGCCAGGATGCGGTCCAGACCACCGCCACCGTCTGCGTCGGCATCGTCTTCGCCTTTTGCCGGTTCCGCATCGTCCGCCATCGCCTCAAGATCCTGCATCAACCCCAGCGTGACATGGGCGATGCGCGAGATTTGCAGTTCCGACAGCAGCCCCGCCTGATGGTCCGCCTCGGCCAGCATCAGCGCCGGGATCAGGGTGCGGTTGTAATACTCGGGCAGGCTGTGCTTGCCAGCCGCCGCCGCCACCTGTTCGGTCGCCGCAAAGGCCCGACCGGCCAGCAGCCTGTCGTAAAGGCGCGCGGGTTCCTCCAGCACCGGACGGCTCCCGAGCACGATCGAAAACAGCCGCAGCCCCGGCACATGATACCCCATCACCACAAGGCAGACCGTCAGCGGCGTTGCAAGGAACAACCCAAGCGGCCCCCACAGCCACGTCCAGAACAGCGCCGAGATGATCACCGCCAACGGGCTGATCCCGGTGCGACTGCCGTAGAAATAAGGCTCGATGGCGTTCGAGGTGACAAACTCCACCACAAGGAACAGCCCGACCGTCCACAAGACCATCGACCAGTCGGGCGATACGGCGAATGCCATCAGGATCGGCAGGAAGGCGGAAATGAAGCTCCCGACATAGGGCAGAAACCGCGCCACCAGCGTCACGATGCCAAAGAACAGCGCGTTCGGCACCCCGATCAGCCACAGGCCCAGCCAGATCGGCACGGCGTAAATGACGTTGACGATGACCAACGCCAGCAAATAGGTCGACACACGCGCGCCCGCCTCGGCCAGCAACTGCGATGACGCGAGGATGTTGGCGCCCCCGATCAACTGCACAAGCCGGTCGCGCAGCGCCTCGCGCTCGAACAGCGCGAAGGTGACGATCACAACCACAATTCCGAACATCACCACCGGGCGCAGGGCGGGCAGAATCACGCCGGTCAGCCAGTCCAGCGGGTTCGTCTGCTCAACGACCTCCACGCGTGGCGCCCCGGTGCCGGCGTCGCTTGACAAGGTGCCAATGCGGCTGGAGATGTTTTCAAAGAGCATCTGGAGCTGGTTGATGATGCGGTTGTCGTTCCCTGCGGCCAGCAGGGAATCGATCTTGCCCAACACGTTGCCCTGATACTGCGGCAGGTTCGAGCCGATTATCCCCAGCTGCGTGATGACGATCACGAAGAATGACGCCACCAGCGCCGTCGCGGCAGTGACCGTCAGCGCCACGGCCAGAATTTCATGCAGCCCGCGCCGGCGCAGGAAATTGACCACTGGGGTAAGGATGAAGGCAAACAGCATCCCCAGCGTCAGCGGCAGGAACACGTCCTTGGCAAAGTACAGCACCGCGCAGACGACCACGATGATGCCGATGGCATAAGGGGAGACGAAGGGCTGCACGCCGGGTTCGGGCGGCGTGGCGGTCCGCAGCACGTCACGGTCGGGCTTCATGCTTGGGCGCCGCCCGTTTGCAGGGGGCGGCGCCGCGCGTTTTTGCGCTGGATCATGTTGCCGAAGGCGGCGGATTCATCGGGTCGTGGGGCGGCGTCCGTTCAGGCAGGGGTGTGGGCACCTCGGGCGGCGGAGGCGGCGGCACGACATCGGGTTGAATCGGGTCCTCGCTCGGGGGCGGGGGATAAACAGAACCAGGTGTCGGGTTTACGGGAACGGGATGGATCATGGCGGGTTTCCTGATGTGTCGCGGGTCGCGTCGGGCGGCCTAGATGCGCTGCATCAGCACAAGGATCAGCACGATCACGGCCAGAAGTCCCAAGCCACCCGACGGGGCATAGCCCCAGTTGCGCGAATAGCCCCAGTTGGGCAGGGCGCCGATCAGAAGAAGGATCAGGATGATGAGAAGTATGGTTCCGATCGACATGAGAGCCCCTTTCGCAGTGGTTGCAAGGTCCGGGGCGCCGGACAGAACCCGGCGCCCCCCAATCCTTCCAAGGCTCATCCGCCCAGCG
>JAUXPG010000416.1 GCA_030683915.1 Gemmobacter sp. | reverse complement strand
GCTTATGCATCGGGTGCCCAGACCTACTGGCGCCCCGTTGTGAAGCCGGCGGCTGGCACGGTGCGGATAAGCATTGCCGGGCGGTCGATGGTGGAATCCGACGCGTGGTCGGTGGATACCGCTACCGGGCTGGTCACGTTTGCCGACCCGGTGCCCGAGGGAGCCGAGGTGCGGGCAGGGTTCGAATTCGACGTGCCGGTACGGTTTGACACCGACCGCATTGCAGTGTCGGTCGCCAGTTTTCAGGCCGGTGACGTGCCGGTGGTGCCAGTGGCCGAGGTGCGGATATGAGCGCGCTGCTGGACCACCTGGGCACCGGCGTGACGACGGTGGCGCGGTGCTGGCGGGTCGCGCGCAAGGACGGCGTGGTGATGGGGTTCACCGACCATGACCGCGATCTGGTGTTCGACGGCACAGAGTTCCGCGCAGGCGCCGGTCTGAGCGCGCGGGCTGTGAGCCAGACAACCGGCCTTGCGGTGGACAACACCGAAGCGGGGGGCGCGTTGTCGGATGCGGCCATTTCCGAAGCCGACTTGCGCGCAGGGCGGTTTGACGGCGCGACGGTCGAGGCATGGCTGGTCAACTGGGCCGATGCGGGCCAGCGGATGATGCAGTTTCGCGGCACCATGGGCGAGGTGGTGCAGGCCGGTGGCGCGTTTCAGGCCGAGTTGCGGGGCTTGACCGAACTTCTCAATCAACCGCAGGGCCGGGTTTATCAACGGTCCTGCGCGGCGATCCTGGGGGATGGGCAGTGCCGGGTGGACCTGACCTTGCCGGGGTATGTCGAGCAACGGGTGGTAGAGACCATCGAGGGGGGCCAGGTGTTCGGCTGGGCGGATTTCCTTGGCTTTGATGATCGCTGGTTTGAACGCGGGCGGTTGGTGGTGGTGTCGGGCGCGGCTGCGGGGCTGGTTGCGGTGGTCAAGAATGACCGGCTGTCGGGTCGCGCGCGGCGGGTGGAGGTGTGGGAGGCCATCCGGGCGGATGTGGCCCCGGGGGATGTTGTCCGGCTGGAGGCAGGGTGCGACAAACGGGCGGAGACTTGCCGGTTGAAGTTTGCCAACTTCCTGAATTTTCGCGGCTTTCCGCACTTGCCGGGCGAGGATTGGCTGATGGCGGTGCCGAAGTCCGACGCGGTGAACGATGGTGGCCGTCTTGGGCGCTAGGGTCTTGGCCGAGGCGCGGGGCTGGATTGGCACGCCCTATGTGCATCAGGCCAGTTGCAAGGGCGCGGGGGCAGATTGCCTTGGCCTGCTTCGCGGGGTCTGGCGCGCGGTGAAGGGCGACGAGCCGTGTCTTGTGCCCGCCTACACGCCCGACTGGGCAGAGCCGGGGCGCCATGAGGTTTTGCTGGAGGCAGCGGCGGCGTGGCTGGTGCCAAAGCCCCTGGCCGAGGCGGCGCCGGGGGATGTTCTGGTGTTTCGGATGCGGGCGGGCAGCATTGCCAAGCATCTGGGAATTCAGGGGGACACCGGGGATCGGGCGAGCTTTGTGCATGCCTATTCAGGGTATGCCGTGGTTGAAAGCCCATTGTCGGACCCGTGGCGGCGGCGGATTGCGGGGCGGTTCGCGGTGCCGGTCTAGCGGGTGCGGGCGGGGCGGGCCGGTCCGGCGCCCCGCCCCCGCCGGGATGTTGAAGGATGAATGGCGGCCTTTGCGGGCTGGCGAAGGGGGTTCCATGGCAACGATATTGCTGTCGGCGGCGGGTGCCGCGCTTGGGTCGGGGTTTGGCGGCACTGTGCTGGGCCTGTCGGGGGCGGTGATCGGGCGCGCGGTGGGGGCCACGCTGGGCCGGGCCATTGACGAGCGGTTGCTGGGGCGCGGATCGGCGCCGGTCGAGGTGGGGCGCGTGGACCGTTTCCGCGTCATGGGCGCCGGGGAGGGTCAGCCGGTGGCGCAGGCTTGGGGCCGGGTGCGGCTGGGCGGTCAGGTGATCTGGGCCTCGCGCTTTCAGGAGGATGTGACGCGGGTTCGGGGCGGCAAGGGGATGAACCGCGCGCGGACGCTGGAATACAGCTATTCGGTGTCGCTGGCCGTTGCCTTGTGCGAAGGGGAGATTTCCCGGGTGGGGCGGGTCTGGGCCGACGGGCAGGAGATTGCGCCCGACAGTCTGGACATGCGGGTGTATCGCGGCACCGAGGATCAGTTGCCCGACCCGAAAATCGAGGCGGTGGAGGGCGCGGGGATGGCGCCGGCCTTTCGCGGTATTGCCTATGTGGTGATCGAGGATCTGGATCTGGGCCGTTTCGGCAATCGGGTGCCGCAGTTTTCCTTTGAGGTCGTCCGTCCGGCCCGGGGGGAAGGTGGTGTCGCGCAGGCCGTGCGCGCGGTCGCATTGATGCCGGGGACGGGCGAATATGCGCTCTCCACGACGCCGGTGCATTACAGCTTTGGCCCCGGTCAGGCGCGCAGCGCGAATGTGAACAATCCCTCGGGCAAGGCGGATTTTCCGGCGGCCCTGGAGCAGTTGACGGGCGAGGTGCCGGGCTGTGGCGCGGTGTCGCTGATCGTAAGCTGGTTTGGCGACGATCTGCGCTGTGGTGTCTGCAAGGTCCGCCCGAAGGTGGAGCAGCTGCAGTTTGACGGGGTGGGCCAGCCTTGGCGGGCCGGGGGG
>JAUXPG010000317.1 GCA_030683915.1 Gemmobacter sp. | reverse complement strand
AGGCGGGCGATGTCAGCCTGCGCCGTGCGCTCTGCCAGGCCGCGACCGTCATGATGCATCGTGGAAGCTCGACATGGCTGAGAACATGGCAGCCCAGATCGCTCGCCGTCGCGGTGCGAAACGCGCCATGGTCGCCTTGGCGCGGCGCATCGGGGTGATCCTTCACCGGATGTGGGTGGATGATACCGCGTTCCGGTCTGACCTGGTCGTGCCTCATGCGGTCTGACGACCCAGGTTCTCAACCGCTGCCTGTCTGAGCGCAGGCCTTCGAGGTCCCCCAGGGACGCGGTTCCGATGGTGCCGTGCTCCAGACTGTGGCCGATCACCTTCGAGCACGCCCATGAGATGGGCACATCGGAATTGCATTGAACCAGCATCATGTTGGCGGCCATCGCGCCGACCACGGACCGAAGCATGCACCCAGGATGATCTTACACGAAGGCGGCAGTGATGGCAGGGCGGCCACAACGATCCGATGGAAAAACCGCACCCCCGCGGCCGATCTAGCGTGCGCAAAACTACTTGACTGGCACGGCCCCGTTACCGAAGTCTGGAGCTTAGGGATTTAATGCTGGACCAAATTTAACTTCTGCTACCGGACGGCGCGAAATCCCCGGCTGCTAAATCCGCCCGGGCCTTCTCATCACGGCTCCAATGTCTTTGCCAGTCGCATCAGCCTGACCGCCTCGGCGCGATACCCGAAGGGATCCTCACCCCTTGATGCTTCCCCCAGGGCGATCATGTCATCCCAGCTCCAGGAGCCGAGCCATTTTCCCCCATCCATGATCTGTCCGAAGCCGGCAATCGCGGCAGCGAAGCGAAAATCATCCCCGGCTTCGGCCTGACTTGCCTGGATGGGATACTCGGCAAGGCGGCTTTGGGTCTGCCCGGGCTCCTTCCAGCGCAACTTCAGCCAACCGAGCTCATCTGCCGGCGCGGAGGCGTCCTTTTGCTCCGACCCGTAGCGCAACGGATCAATCCTCTGGCTGGGAGAGCCGGCAGGCGTGATCTCGTAAAGGGCCGTCACATGATGGCCGGAGCCGATTTCGCCGGCGTCGACCTTGTCGTTGTTGAAATCCTCGCGCGCCAGGGCGCGGGTTTCATAGCCGATCAGGCGATACTCGGAGACGGCGGCCGGGTTCCATTCGACCTGCACCTTGACGTCATCGGCAATGGGGAAGAAGGCCCCTGCAAACTGGTCGACAAGAACCTTCCGGGCCTCATGAAGCGTGTCAATATAGGCTGCCGTTCCATTGCCGTTCTGCGCCAGCACCTGAAGCGTCACGTCATCCATATTTCCCTGGCCGACTCCGAAGACGGAAAGATAGGTGCCCTCCTTGCGCTTGGCGGCGATGAAGGATTTCAGCTCTGACGGATCCTGGATCCCGAGATTGAAATCCCCGTCGGTGACCAGCATGATACGGCTGACATCGCCTTCCTCGCGCATTCTTGCCGGCAGGCCGTAAGCTGTGACAAGCCCGTCGTGTCCTGCGGTCGAGCCCCCGGCCGTCAACATATCAAGGACATTCAGGATCGCTTGCCGATCCTTCGCCGGGGTTGGCTCGAGGGCGACACCCGCAGACCCTGCATAGGTGACGATGGCGACCTCATCTTCCTCTCTCAATTCCGGAAGCACCATCCGGATCGCCTGCTTGATCAGGTCCAGGCGATCAACCCCCTTCATGCTTCCTGACGTATCGATCAGGAAGACCAGGTCCAGGGGCGGACGATCCGCAACTTCGGCCTGCCTGCCCCGGATCGCAATCTTGACCAGGCGGGTTTCCGGGTTCCACGGCGTGGTCATGACCTCGATATCTGAACCGAAGGCCTGCCCTTCAGGGACAGGGATCCCCTTGTAGGGAAAGTAGTTCACCATCTCTTCGATCCGGAGCGAACCGGGCGGAGAACGCAGCCCCAATTCAAGATTCCGGCGCAGATAGGACCACGAAACCGTATCGACATCGATCGAGAAAGTCGAAACAGGGTCCTCAGTCACCAGGTGGACAGGATTGGCCTCGAACTGAGGGAAGACGTCCGTGCTCGCCCCCGGATGAATGACCACGTTCGGATGCTCCCATGGGCTTGGCTGCGTTTCGACGGGTGCCAGAAAACCCAAGCTTTGATCCATTGCGAGCGCAAACGGCTCGGGAGCGCTGGCCTGCATTTCTGCCACGAGCGTCTCGGCGCTGCCGGGGGCATGATCTTGGGCCTGTATGGGTGGATCTTTTTTCTTGGGTTCAGGCCATTCCGATTCGATGATGCTGTAGTTCGGATCGTAGTTTTGCACTACGATGACTGCGCGGTAAGTCAAATCGACGGTGACCGCCAAAGCCAGCACCGCAGCGGTGCCGGCAAGGACCGGGACAAGATATGATCGTGCCATGGCAAATCCTTTTCCTGCAAGGCGGACCCATCCCGCCTTCTCCTGGATAAAACGAAGCCGTGCCGCCAATCCTTGGCGGTTCTGGTGAAAATCATCAAAAGCCTGCAATGAAGCCCTCATTGTGGCGTCCTTGCGGCCCATTGCCCTGTTTCTGACGCGTGACAGGCCTGCGAGACGGTCTGCGTGAGCAGAAGGAGTGTCGCATGCTGGACGGTCGCGATGGGTTCGTGGGTCGGTGCGAGGGGTTCGAGCCGAGGCAGCGGGGCAAACTGTGGCGGCCTGACCCGGTCAGGGCGCGGATCGTAGGTGATGCCCTCAGCCGAGCGCGCGTGTCGCGGATGTGGCGGCGCGCTATGGCACCTGCCGCATCATCTGTCGGATTAATAGCCGACAAAGGTGATGCGATGCACCTGAGCGCTGGTGGATGCCCGCAAGGCGTGCGCCCTCACAACTTATCGACGTCGATCAGCCCTGTCCGCACCCGCTCCACGACCTCCCCGGGCTGCAGCTCATATTCGTAGCCGACGGAAACATTCCGAAGGAGAGTGCCCCAAGACTTGCGAGCCTCGGCAGGTAGATGGGTATGGCCAAAGATCCATGCCGCAGGCCGATACTGTTCGATCTCGGCTTCGAGGTCGGAAGCAAAGCAGGGCGAGAGCGGTGTGATGGGGCCCGCCACGGACGCCGACGGCGCATGATGGGTGACAACCACCGTCTTGCCGGGCTACGGGGTTGAAAGTTCGCCCATGAGCCAGGCCTTCTGCGCTGCATGCACCCGCGTGGCGTCGTCCGGCCAAAGTCGCCGCTCGGGACTTCCGATACCGATCGCTTCGACGCCGTAGTCTGGCATCATCTGCGCCTGCCAGACCGTTTCCTCGAAGACCCGCGTGCCCCGCGCCGCAAACAGCTGCAGGTCGGTCCACAGGGTTGTCGTCAGGATCCGCACATCGCCGAGATTGGTCCGCAAACATTGGCCAAAGCGACAGCCTGCGTCCTTACAGATACGGGCAAGGTCCCCGTCCAGTGTGCTCAGGTTGCCACCGTAGTAATCGTGATTTCCCGGCACGACGATCGTCTGCGCCAATGGATAGAGACGGCCGAGCCAGTGCAGCGCTTTGGGCCAGTTCCGGATCGCGTTCTCGGCCAGATCGCCGGCCACGATCATCAGGTCCGCCCCTTTGCCTGCTTTGCCAATCGCATCCGAGAGGGCGGCCAGATGATGCGGGTCTGTCACCTCGTCGAGATGCAGGTCCGCGAGGACAAGGAGGCGCATTGTGTCCGGCATCAGTACCCATGGAACGGTTTGGCGTGATTGCAGAGTGGAGGGTTTTTGGCTCATCTTTACCCAATAGGAGTTGAAGATGATGAAGAACCCCGTGACGACGAAGGCACCTGCCGAGCAGGTTGTGAAGGACATCCGGCGCGCGACGCGGAGTGTGGTTGCGCCATCGGTCCGAGTGGCCACGCGACGATTGCTGAGCTTTGCCGCAAAGGAAGGCATCGCCCAGAGCCTCTCCTACATCTGGTCCAAAGAATTCCTCGAGGCTGGCAAGAAGCGTCTGGCCGGTGACACGTCCCGCCAAGCGAACACTGGTGAAGTCAAAGACCTGCGGGCCGAAGCGATGGCCTTAAAGGAACTGGTGGCCGATCTGAGTCCTCGAAAACCGCCTGCTCAAAAAAACATGACCGGGGCTGGGGGCGACCACGAATGAGATACCAGTTGCGGAGAAGCTTGAGATCATCCGGTTGGTGGAGCAGTCGCAATTGTCGGTCCGGCGCACCCTTGCCAAGATCTGCATTCCGCCCCACCACATTCTACCGGTGGTATGACCGCTTCGTCGAACTGGGGCCGGAGGGGTTGGAAGACCGCCCTTCACGGCCTTCCCGGGTCTGGAACCGCATCCCCGATCGGGTGCGGCTCCAGATCGTGGGCTTGGCTTTGGCAGAGCCTGCGTTGTCGCCGCGCGAATTGGCAGTCCGGTCACTGACACAGAAAAGTATTTTGTGTCAGAGGCTTCAGTCTATCGCCTGCTCAAAGCGCACGACCTCATCACCAGCCCGGCTTACATTGTCATCAAGGCTGCGGATGAGTTCAAGGACAAGACCACTGCGCCAAACCAGATGTGGCAAGCCGACTTCACCTACCTCAAGGTCATCGGCTGGGGCTGGTTTTACCTGTCTACGATCCTCGATGACTTCTCGCGCTAAGTCATTGGCTGGAAGCTTTGCGGCAATATGCGAGCCGATGATGTCACCGACACGCTCGACATTGCCCTGGCAGCGTCAGGCTGCGACGACGCCACGGTTCTGCACAAACCGCGTCTGCTCAGCGACAATCGCTCGTCCTATATCGCTGGCGATCTGGCGGAATATCTCGAAGACAAAGGCATGGAAGCACGTTCGCGGTGCGCTGATGCATCCCCAGACGCAGGAAAGATCGAACGATGGCACCAGACCATGAAGAACCGCATCTTGCTGGAAAACTACTTCCTCGAGGGCGAACTCGAAGCTGCCATCGCCGCCTTCATCGATCACTACAACAACCACCGCTACCACGACCTCGGCTGACGTCTACTTCGGTCTCGGCGAAACCATCCTCGCTGAAAGGAGGCGGATGAAACAGCAGACGATCCAAAACCGCCGGTTGAACCTTCGACGACGGACAAGTTCGACAAGCCGCCCCCCAGATCAACCGCAACCTGACGCCGCGAAAGCCCGCTGGTCAACGCGATCCCCACCGCATCCTTGGGAGTTCATCCGTCCTGACTGTGCCCATGGGCCATCTCCTTTGCTGCTCATTGCGTGATCAAAGGAGCGGCACCAAACCGCGACAGGTCCAGCGAGATCGTGGCGCTCCCGTGACGAACTTGTCCCATAGTGCCTCCTTCCATTCCTCCGACAGGATCACACCCTCAAACCGTGGGATCAAACACCTAGGATCAGGTCCATCGATGTCGCCCTCTTGGGAAACCATGCGCAGGCAAACGCCCGGGTCTTTCACGCGGGCGTTCACGAATGCGTCAGGGCTGCCGGTCAGGCCGAAGCGAACTCTCCGGCCAAGGCGCGGTCCAGCAAGGCGCCGGTTTCCGCGACCCCGAAAAGCGCGATGAAACTGCCCAGCCGCGGCCCTTCGGACGACCCCAGGACCACCTCATAGATGGCCTTGAACCAGTCGCGCAGATTTTCGTAGCCATGCGCCTTGCCGGTATCGCGCACCAAAGACATCAGCGCCTCGTCCTCCGGCACCGTGCCGGCCGCGGCAAAGTCAGCCAATGCGGCGCGCAGATCGTTCAGCGCCGCGCGTTCGGCATCGGTCGGCAGGCGGAACACGCGCTTCGGGGCGACGAAGTCGGTGAAATAGCGCACCGCAAATCCGGCGGCCTGATCCAGTTGCGGGTGGGTTTCCGGGCTGGCACCGGGCGCATAGCGGCGGATGAACCCCCACAACCCCTTGGCGTCGGTCGCGCCCGCCACCGAGGCAAGGTTCAGCAACATGGAAAACGGCACCACCATGTCCGACACCGGCGGCTGGCCGCCGTGGATGTGCCAGACCGGGTTGTTCACCTGCGCATCTGCATCCTGCGAGGGATAGGCACGCAACTGCTGGTGATATTCATCGACCGCCTTGGGGATCACATCGAAATGCATCCGCTTGGCTGTCTTCGGCTTTTGATACATGAAATACGACAAGGATTCCGTCGCCGCATAGGTCAGCCATTCGTCGATGGTCAGCCCGTTGCCCTTGGATTTGCTGATCTTCTGGCCCTGGTCGTCCAGAAACAGCTCATATGTGAAATGCTCGGGCTTCCGCCCGCCAAGGATTTCGCAGATGCTGTCGTAGATCGGGGTGTTGGTGGAATGGTCCTTGCCATACATCTCGAAATCGACGTCCAGCGCGGCCCAACGGGCGCCGAAATCGGGCTTCCACTGCAGTTTGACCCGACCACCCGTCACCGGCAGCGTCCATTCGCGGCCCGTTTCGTCGTCAAAGGTGATGGTGCCGTCCTTGGCGTTCACCTCTTTCATCGGGACATAGAGCACGCGCCCGGTTTCGGGATGGATCGGCAAGAAACACGAATAGGTCTGCTGACGTTCTTCGCGCAAGGAGGCCATCATCACGCCCATGATCGCGTCATAGCGTTCTGCCGCGCGCAAGAGCACGGTGTCGAACCGGCCCGAGCCGTAGAATTCGGTCGCGCTGATGAACTCGTACTCAAACCCGAAGGTATCCAGAAACCGGCGCAACATGGCGTTGTTGTGATGGCCGAAGCTTTCGAATTCTCCGAACGGGTCCGGCACGCTTGTCAGCGGCTTTTGCACATTGGCCAAAAGCAGGTCGCGGTTGGGCACATTGTCGGGCACCTTGCGCATGCCGTCCAGATCATCCGAAAAGCAGATGAGCCGGGTGGGAATGTCGCTGATGACCTCGAACGCGCGGCGGACCATCGTGGTGCGCGCCACCTCTCCGAAGGTGCCGATATGCGGCAGGCCGCTGGGGCCATAGCCGGTTTCGAACAGCACGTGCCCTTTTTCCGGCGGTTTCTTTTCGTAACGTTTCAGGATGCGGCGCGCCTCTTCGAACGGCCAGGCTTTCGACTTCATCGCGGCGTCACGCAAGGTGGACATCGGCGCATCCTCAACAAACCATATGGGCCCCGTGCCCCTCCGGCCCCTCGCCGTCTATTGCCGCGGCGCGGAGAGGTCAATATTCTGCACCCCGAACACAGCGCAGGAGCCGCCATGAAAGCCGACACCGCCTCACTTTCCCCGCAGGACGCGCTTATCATGGTCATGGTGGCGGTTTCCGCGTCGGACGAACAGATGCGCACGGCCGAGTTGGTGGCGATCCAGCGTATGGTCAACCACATGCCAGTGTTCGCCGACTACGATTCCGACCGTATCCGCCGCGTGTCGCAAACGGTGTTCGACCTTTTGGAAGAAGAAGACGGGCTGGACGCGCTGTTTGGCCTTGTGCGCGATGCACTGCCCGAGCGGTTGTTCGAAACGGCCTATGCGCTGGCCTGCGATGTGGCCGCGGCTGATGGCACCCTGCGCGAGACCGAATTGCGCATGCTCGAGGAGGTGCGCCACGAACTGAACGTCAGCCGGTTGCATGCGGCGGCGATCGAACAGGGCGCACGGGCACGCCATCAGCGGGGATGATCCACAGGCGCGCCGGGAAACGCTTGCATCCGGTCCGTGCTGCGGCCATGCAAGGCGGGTGAAACAGGTGCACCGATGACCCCAGATCTGCTGGCAACTCTTGGCTGGTCCGCTTTCTTTTCCGACCAGTTGGCCCCCGACGAGCGTGCTTGCGCGCCCGTGCGGGTGGCGGTGGTCCACCGCTCGCGCCTGATGGGGGAAACCGGCGACGGGCAGGTGCGGCTGGGCCTTGACGGGTCCACGATGGATTACGCGGTCGGCGACTGGGTGCTGATGGACCCGGACACCCGGATGATCCGCCGTCGGCTGGACCGCAAGACCCTGCTGCGCCGTCGGACCGAAAGCGCGCATATCCCGCAGCTGATCGCGGCGAATGTCGATACCCTTTTCATCGTCACCTCCTGCAACGAAGATTTCAGCCCCGCCCGGCTGGAACGGTATCTGGCGCTGGCAAACGAGGCCGGGGCGAACCCGGTGATCGTGCTGACCAAGATCGACAAGGTTGACGACCCCGAAAGCTGGCGCGCGCAGGCGCAGGCGTTGCAGCGCGGCCTGTCGGTTGTGGCGCTGAACGCCAAGGCCCCCGATGCGGCGCATGCGCTGGCACCATGGTGCGGGCCGGGTCAGACGGTCGCGCTGGTCGGGTCTTCGGGCGTCGGCAAATCCACATTGCTGAACACGTTGGCC
This sequence comes from Gemmobacter sp., assembly GCA_030683915.1. Lineage (GTDB taxonomy): Bacteria > Pseudomonadota > Alphaproteobacteria > Rhodobacterales > Rhodobacteraceae > Wagnerdoeblera. The sequence goes on along the minus strand of JAUXPG010000317.1, from coordinate 3,849 downwards.
GACAAGCCACCCGAAGCGGCGCAGGCCACGGGCGACATCCGCGAAAGCGATGCCAAGGGGCGGCACACCACCACGGCCCGGTCGCTTCATGGCATTGCCGGGGGCGGTTGGGTCATCGACACGCCGGGCATGCGGACGCTGCATGTCAGCGAAGTGGCCGCCGGGCTGGACCAGTTGTTTGCCGAAATCACCGAACTGGCGCCCGAGTGCCGGTTCAGGGATTGCACGCACGCCCACGAACCCGGTTGCGCCGTGCAGGCCGCGGTGGCCGCAGGCACGCTGTCCGCCGCGCGACTGGACCGCTGGCGCAAGCTGGACGAGGAAAACCGTGCCAACACTCCGATCCAGACCGGCCCGCGCGGCAACCGCACCACGGTGCCCCGCGGCAAACGATATTGATCACGCAGGTCCGGCGCCCGGCAAGGACCGGCTTGGCCTTCTAGGCCGTTCCGGGCAGACTGACCCCCCGCCGCACCGGAGTCCGCGCTATGCCCATTGCCCTTGAATTCGCCGCGATCAACCTTGCCACCGCCATGGCCTGCGGCGCGCTGATCGGATCTGAACGCCAGATCCGCCAGCGGATGGCTGGTTTGCGGACGAACGCGCTGGTTGCGCTTGGGGCGGCCAGCTACGTGGTGTTCTCGCAACTTTTCCCTGACGAGGTCAGCCCGACCCGGGTGGCGGCACAGGTCGTTTCGGGTATCGGGTTTCTGGGCGCGGGGATCATCTTTCGCGATGGGTTCAACGTGCATGGGTTGAACACCGCCGCCACGCTTTGGTGTTCGGCGGCGGTGGGGTTGCTGGCGGGTGCCGGGGCGTGGCCTTTCGCGCTGATGCTGACAGCCTTTGTGGTCCTGGTGAACCTTGGCCTGCGCCCCTTGGTGCGGTGGATCAAGAAAAAGACCCGTGCCGGGGTGCCTTTGACCCGGGCGTGGCGGCTGTCAGTGACCTGCCGCCCGTCACAGGAAGGCGATGTGCGCGCGCTGATGCTGCGGAACCTGGCTCTGGGGGGGCTGCACCTGTCGGAGGTATCGGCCGTGACCGCGGCCGAAGGGTTGATCGAAATCGCGGCGACCATCACTGGCGAAGGGTTGCTGGACAAGGATCTGGAACAGGCCGCGGCCCGGATGGCGGTGGAACCGGGGCTGGCCAGCGTGCGCTGGCAAGTTCTGGACGAAACTTGAACCTGCGTCTTTCTGCACCCGCAACACGGTGCTAGACTTGCCGAACGGTGACGGGTAGAAGGCTGGCGTTAGCGCTAACACAGCAGCGAAGGAAGCAGGCATGGTCTCGCGCGTCATCCCGGTGGACCCGTTCGATCTGGTCGTGTTCGGCGCGACCGGCGATCTTGCCCGGCGCAAGATCCTGCCGGGGCTTTATCGGCGGAGCTTGGCAGGCCAGATGCCACCCACCAGCCGGATCATCGGCGCGGCAAGGTCGGGCATGACGCCGCAGGAATTCCGCGCCTTTGCCGCCGCCGCGTTGGCCGAATTCGTCTCACCCGACAAGCGCGCGCCCAAGGCGGAACAGGAATTTCTGGATCGGCTGGATTATGTCCCGGTTGATGCCCGCGGGAATGATGGCTGGGCCGAACTTGCGGGCAAGATGCGCGGTGGCGTGGTGCGGGCGTTCTACTTCTCGGTGGCGCCTGCGTTGTTTGGCGATATTGCCGAACGGCTCAAGCAGCATGGCATTGCCGACGACAGCAGCCGCGTGGTCGTGGAAAAGCCGTTTGGCACCGACCTGCCCTCGGCGCAGGCGCTCAACGCGACATTGGCGCGCCATTTCAGCGAAACCCAGATTTACCGCATCGACCATTATCTTGGCAAAGAAACGGTGCAGAACCTGATGGCGGTGCGGTTCGCCAACATCCTGTTCGAACCGCTCTGGAACGCGCAGTATGTTGACCATGTGCAAATCACGGTGGCTGAAACGGTCGGCGTGGGAGGGCGTGGGTCGTATTATGACAAGTCGGGCGCGATGCGCGACATGGTCCAGAACCACATGATGCAGCTTTTGTGCCTGATCGCCATGGAGCCGCCCTATCATTTCGACCCCAACGCAGTGCGCGACGAAAAGCTCAAGGTGATCCGCGCGCTCGATTCCGTGCAGCGCGAGGATATCGTGCGCGGGCAGTACCTCGGCGGGGCAGGGCAGGCCGGCTATCTGACCGATGCCGAAGATCCCGACAGCCGCACCGAAAGTTTCGTGGCGCTGAAGTGCCATATCTCGAACTGGCGCTGGAAGGGCACGCCGTTCTATCTGCGCACCGGCAAGCGGTTGCGGGCGCGGGTGTCAGAAATCGCGGTAACGTTCAAGGAACCGCCACATTCGATCTTTGATGACGCACCGGGCTGGCGTGAAAACGTGCTGGTGATCCGGTTGCAACCGGACGAGGGCATGAACATGAAGGTCATGATCAAGGAACCGGGGCCGGGCGGCATGCGGCTTGTGCAGGTACCGCTGGACATGTCGTTCGCCGAGGTGCTGGGCGAAGACGGCACGGACATGCCCGACGCTTATGAACGTCTGATCATGGATGTGATCCGGGGCAACCAGACCCTGTTCATGCGCGGCGACGAGGTTGAGGCCGCCTGGGCGTGGACCGACCCGATCATCGCAGGGTGGGAGGGGCAGCGGCCCCACCCCTACGACCCCGGAACTTCGGGGCCTGAGGAGGCGTTGATGCTGATGCACCGCGATGGGCGTCGTTGGCGGGACATCCGGTGATGGAGTGGCGCGAGTACCCTGACCGCGAGGCGCTGTTTCTGTCCTTGGCGAACAAGCTGACCGGCGAATTGATTCAGGCGCTGCGCCTGAACGGCGCGGCGTCGTTGTGTGTGCCGGGGGGCACCACGCCGGGCCCGCTGTTCGACCTTCTGTCCGGGGTTGATCTGGAATGGGAACATATCTCGGTCGTGCTCAATGACGAACGCTGGGTTGCCGAAGACAGCCCGCGTTCCAACACCGCGCTGCTGCGCGCCCGGCTTTTGCGGGGGCGGGCCGCACAGGCCCGGTTGCTGCCGCTGCGGGCCGATGCGCCCACCCCCGAGGAGGCGCTGGAGTCGCTTTCCGCAGCCATCGCGCCCCATCTGCCGCTGACCTGCGTGGTGCTGGGCATGGGCGAGGACATGCATACCGCTTCGCTGTTTCCGGGTGGCGACCGGCTGGCCGACGCGCTTGCTGCGGATGCGCCGGTGCTGATTCCGATGCGCGCGCCCGGCGCGGAGGAGCCGCGCGTGACGCTGACCGCGCCGGTGCTGGCCGGGGCGATGCACATCCACCTGTTGATCCTCGGCCAAGCCAAGCGCGATGCGCTGGAACGCGCGCAAGGTCTGCCAGCCGACCTTGCCCCGGTGCGCGCCGTGCTGGATAACGCCACCGTGCATTGGGCGGAGTAAGGCATGACCACCGAACATCTTTGGGCTGCATTGGCCGCGCATCACACCGCGCACAAGGAACGCACCATCCTGTCGCTTTTCGGCGCGCCCGGCAGGGCGGAAGCGTTTTCAGCAAGTTTGCCCTATGATGATGGCGAATCCAGCCGGTTTTTGTTCGATTTCTCCAAGACGCTGCTGGATCAGACGGCCCTTTCGCTGCTCTTGGACCTTGCACGCGAAGCCGGGGTGCCGCGTCGACGCGATGCCATGTTCCGTGGCGACGCGATCAACGAAACCGAAGGGCGCGCCGTCCTGCACACGGTGTTGCGCGGCGGGGCGCCCGACGCAGCCGCCGACGCACGCGCCGATGCGGAGGCGACGCTGGCCCGGATGCGCGACTTTGCCCAAACGGTGCGGGCAGGGAGCTTTGCAGGTCAGGGTGGCCCATTCACCGATGTGGTGAACATCG
>JAUXPG010000148.1 GCA_030683915.1 Gemmobacter sp. | reverse complement strand
CGCTGTCGATTCAGGGGGCCGAAGGCGCCATGCGCGACGCGCAGCGCTGGCTCGAAGGCGCGGCAGACCGGGCCGCGGTGGCGCTCGAGGGGCGGCTTGATGCGCCGCTGGCCGCCCTTGGTCGCGCGGTCATCGAACTGGCCGATGCGCAAGCCGGGGTCGAACGGGCGTTCGAGGCGCTCGATATGGACCCCGCCGAACTGGAACGGGTGGAGGAACGGCTGTTCGCCCTGCGCGCGCTTGCGCGCAAACACAGCGTCGCACCCGATGATCTGGGCGCACTGGCGGGCGGTCTGCGTGACCGTCTGGAAGCGCTGGATGGGTCCGCCCGCGACATGGCCGCGCTCGCCCGCGCCGAAGAGTCCGCCCAAGCCGACCACGCCGCCGCCTGCGCCCGGCTTACCGCGTTGCGTCGCGACGCCGCCGGGCGGCTGGACGCGGCGATGGCCGGCGAACTCGCACCGTTGAAGATGGAGCGTGCCAGTTTCCGCACCGACATCACACCTGACACGCCCGGCCCTGACGGCGCTGATGCCGTGGCCTTCACCGTCGCCACCAACCCTGGCGCACCGGCGGGGCAGTTGAACCGCATCGCCTCGGGCGGGGAACTCAGCCGCTTCCTGCTCGCGCTCAAGGTCTGCCTGACAGATGGCGCACCGGGGCTGACGCTGATTTTTGACGAGATTGATCGCGGCGTGGGCGGGGCAACCGCCGATGCCGTGGGCCGCCGGTTGCGCCGGTTGGCCGACGGGGCGCAGGTGCTGGTCGTGACCCACAGCCCGCAGGTCGCGGCGCTGGGCGCGCATCACTGGCGGGTGGAAAAGCGGGTGGAGGGGGAAATCACCCTGTCCACAGTCGTGCCGCTGGCCGAATCCGACCGGGTGGACGAAGTGGCGCGCATGATCTCGGGCGACCACATTTCCGATGCGGCGCGGGCGGCGGCGCGGTCGTTGCTGGGGGCGGGCCCTCTGGCCCCTCCGGCAGCCGCAGTATAGCCTGCCCCCGTCAACAAGGGGGACCCCATGACCGATATCGCCGCCATCGAAGCCGCCGCCGCCCGCCTTGCCGGGCATGCCCGCGTGACACCGCTGTTGTCGTCACCCTTTCTGGATGACATCGCGGGCCGCCGGGTGCTGGTCAAGGCCGAATGCCTGCAACATACCGGGTCATTCAAGTTCCGTGGCGCATGGTCTGCGGTGTCGGCGCTGGACCCCGACACACGGGCGCGCGGCGTTATCGCGTTTTCCAGCGGCAACCACGCGCAAGGCGTGGCGCTTGCCGCGCGGCTGCATGGCGTGGCGTCGGTCATCATCATGCCTGCCGATGCGCCTGCGCTCAAGATCGCCAACACCCGCGCCCTGGGGGCCGAGGTGGTGCTTTACGATCGCGCCACCGAAGACCGCGACGCCATTGGCGACCGTCTCGCGTCGGAGCGCGGGCTGTCGCTGATCAAGCCGTTTGACAACGCGATGGTGATTGCAGGGCAGGGCACCACAGGGCTGGAAGTTGCCGCGCAGGCGGCCGAACAGGGGGTCAGCCAGGGCGACGTTCTGGTGTGCTGCGGTGGCGGCGGCCTGTCCAGCGGCATCGCGCTGGCGCTCGACGCCCGCGCGCCGGGGCTGCGGGTGCGGACCGCAGAACCCGAAGGGTTTGACGACACTGCGCGGTCGCTGGCCGCGGGCCGCCCGGTCCGCAACGCCGCGATGTCCGGGTCCCTGTGCGATGCCATCGTGACGCCGGAACCCGGCAAGCTGACCTTTCCCATCCTGCAGCGGCTGGCGGGCCCCGGCCTTGTCGTCTCGGACACCGAGGCGCTGCACGCGATGGCGCTTGCGTGGCAACGGCTCAAGATCGTGCTGGAACCGGGCGGCGCGGTGGCATTGGCGGCGGCGCTGTTCCGCCCCGACAAAATATCCGGCGATGCGGTGATCTGCGTGGCGTCGGGTGGCAATGTTGACCGCCCGGTGTTCGAACAGGCGCTGGCGCTTCTGGCAGAATGAGGACAGCACGATGAACATCTGCGATCTGGGCGACATCCGCCTGCACTGGCGCGAAGACGGCGATCCGAACGGCGCGCCGGTGGTATTTGCCAATTCGCTTGGCACCGACCTGCGGCTTTGGGATCAGGTGATCCCGCTGCTCCCTGCGGGGTTCCGCTATATCCGGTATGACAAGCGCGGGCATGGCCTGTCCGATTGCCCGCCCGGCCCCTACGCGATGGGCGCCCTGGTGCGCGATGCCGAGCGCCTGATGGATGCGCTGGCGGTTCGCGATGCCGTGTTCGTCGGGCTGTCCATCGGCGGGATGATCGCGCAGGGGCTGGCGGTCAAGCGGCTGGACCTTGTGCGCGCGCTGGTCATCTCCAACACCGCCGCCCGCATCGGCACCGCCGAGATGTGGCAGGCCCGCATTGCGGCGGCGCGTGCCGGCGGGCTCGAAAGTCTGGCCGACGCGGTGATGGAGCGGTGGTTCTCCAAGGCGTTCCGCGCCCGGCCCGAACTGGCCGCGTGGCGCAACATGATGGTCCGCACGCCGCTTGAAGGGTATGTCGGCTGCTGCGCGGCCATCGCCGGAACGGATTTCTGGACCACCACCTCGGGGCTGAGCCTGCCGACACTGGCAATTGCCGGATCTGAAGATGGCGCGACGCCGCCCGATCTGGTGCGCGAAACCGCCGATCTGGTGCGCGGGTCAGAGTTTTGCCTGATCCGGGGCGCCGGGCATCTGCCCTGCGTCGAGGCGCCGGGCGTCTATGCGGCGCGGCTGACGGAATTTCTGGCGCGTGTCGGGCACGGCGCCGGATGCGGGTGCGGGGGGCACTGATGGCGCGGCTGCTGCTGGTGCATGGGTCCTGCCACGGGGCGTGGTGCTGGCGCGATGTGGTCCCCGCGCTTCAGGCGCGCGGACATGAGGTCCGCGCCATCGACCTGCCCGGCCATGGCGCCGATCCGACCCCACGTGAAACGGTGACGTTGCACGGCTATGCCCGCGCGATCCTCGCCGCGCTGGAGGGGCCGACGCTGGTGGTGGGGCACTCGATGGCGGGCTATCCGATCACCGCCGCGGCCGAGCTTGACCCGGCGCAGATGGCGGGGCTGGTCTATCTGTGCGCCTATCGTCCGGTGTCGGGCCTGTCATTGGCCGACATGCGGCGCGCCGGCCCCCGCCAACCGTTGCGCGACGCAATCCGGGTGGAGGGGGCCTGCTTCAGCTTTGATGCTGCCCTGGCCGAGGACAGGTTCTATCACGACTGCCCGCCGGGAACGCTGGACTATGCGCTGGCCCACCTGACACCCCAGCCGATCCTGCCGCAGGAAACCCCGCTGGTGGTCACCGGCCGATCCGCCTCGGTGCCGCAACATTACATCCGCTGCGCCGAAGACCGTGCGATTCCGCCCGAGTATCAGGCGACGATGGCGCAGGGCGTGCCGCCCGGTCGGGTGCATGATCTGCCGTCGTCACATTCCCCGTTCTTTGCGATGCCCGACCGACTGGCCGATCTGCTCTCGCACATCGCGACCAACCCGGACTGCTGAGGTCGTCTGACGATACCGGATTTTCGCAACTGAACCGGCCGAAATGGCCCAGAAATGCCCCCGGAAAACCGGGGGCATGTTGCATAGGGTCAAGCCGCGAGCTTCGCCGCGACTTCGACCAAACGCCGCGCCTGATGCCCGATCGAGGCTTTTTCGGCGTCGCCGAATTCCTTGCCTTGGGTGTGGCTATAGCCATAGGGGTTGCCGCCCGTGGCAAACAGCGCCGGGTCGGTGTAGCCCGGCGCGACGATGATGGCGCCCCAATGCAGGAAGGTGGTGTAAAGCCCGAGCGTGGTGGCCTCTTGTCCGCCATGGGCGTTCTGCGCGCTGGTCATGGCGCTGATCGCCTTGTTGGCCAGTTTGCCCTGGAACCACAGACCGCCCAGCGTATCGATGAACGCCCGCACCTGGCTTGGCGCGCCCCCAAAGCGGGTGGGCGCCGAGAACAGATAGGCGTTGGCCCATTCCATGTCGTCTGCGCTGACGACCGGAATGTCGGCCATGCGGTCGGCTTGCGCCTTCCAGGCGTCCTGGCTGGCCACGACCTCGGCCGGGGCGGTTTCGGCGATACGGCGCAGGCGGACTTCGGCGCCAGCCGCGCGAGCGGCCTCTGCCGCGATTTCGGCCATCTGGTGATTGGTGCCGTAGGTGGAATAGAATGCGATGGTCAGCTTGACAGACATGAAACCCTCCGGGGTTGATTGCTGATGCAACCTAAGCGCCGGTAAGGGTGCCGCCCATTCCGCACAACGGCGGGGGGCTTGTGCGTTTGCGCACAGCGTTTCAGCTGCGCGGCATTTCCAGCCGCACGGTTTGGCCGCCGCGCTGATACCGCAGGTCTGCGGCGCCGATGGCCACCACGCGCCCGCCGTCCACCCGGTCACCCACGGTCACGCGGACCAGTCGGCCGCCGCTTTCGCGCACGAGGGCGTAGCGGGCGTTTGCGGTGCCAAACACGCCGATCAGGTTGGTGCGCCCAAGGTTCAGTGCGCCCGATACCGTGGCCTGCCGCGCGACCGAGGCGCGGGTGGGGGCGCTGGGTGCGGCGGCCACCACATCGGGTTCGCCATCGTCTTCAAACGCTTCATCGGGGTGCGCGCCAAAGCGGGGCGTGCCGCGCGTCTGCGGGGCTGCGGCGACGGCCGGTTCGGGTGCTGCGGCACGGTTGCGCTGCGGCGTTGCCACCGGCGGGGCGATGGCTGCGGCGACAGCGGCCTCGATCGTGCGCGAGAATGTGGCGGGCCGCGCTGCAGGGCGCCGTGTGGCGGCCAGCCCGGCGGTTTCGGCGGCAAGGGCGGTCGAGGCACTGGCCGCGGCGGCGGCGGCCGCAGCGGCAACCTCGCGCGCGCGCTCCGCTTCGGCCGACCGTGCGGCGGCAAGCACCACGGCAGAGCGGGCCGGCGGGCGGCTGGAGGTAAAGGCATTTGGCGCCGGAACAGGAAGGGCGCCTTCATCCGCGACGGGCGCTTGCGGCGGTGCCGGGACCTGCACCTCAAGCGTGGCGGGGCGTTCCGGCGGACGGCGGCGCGGGGCGGCAGTGTCAGGCTGGAAGGCGCTGGCAGCTTCGGTGCCCTGCGCCGGGGCGGGCAGAATGGCAATCGCCCCCGGCGTTGGGGCGGGGGCGGTGGGGGCAGCCGTGGGCGTAGCGGGGTCCGGTGTTGCGGTGGCGACGTCTGCCGCCTGAGGTTCCGGGCGGGCGGGTGGCACCCTGTCGGGGCGCCCGGCGACCAGCCGCACCCCGTCCGGCGTGATCACGCCCTCGGGCGTTGGCAGAATATTCCCATCCGCATCAAACTGATAGAGCGCGCCGAATTCCTGCAGCGCGCCCGGCGAGGCGGGCGCCGGATCGGTGGCACCGGGGGGCAGGTCGGCCAGACGCATGCGTTGGGGTTCGGCCAAGGCCGGGTCGGGCAGCGGCAGGGTGACCTCTTCAACCGTTGCGGACCCCGCGGTGGCCAGCGCATCGGTAGCTGCGTCGCCGGTGCTGGCCACGACCGGGGCGACCGCCGGTTCCTCGGGCGCGGCGGCGACCGGCTCGGCCTCGGCTGGTGCGTCGGTCGCTACGGCTTCGGGCAGCACCACAGGGTCGGCTTCGAGCGGCGCCGCGCTGTCGGTGGTGGCGGGCAAGGCGGCGACGGGCGCAGGGGTCTCGACGCTGGGGGCCGGAACGGCACTTGCGATCTGCGGTGTGGTGTCCTTGGCCGCGCTGCTTTGTTGCGGGTCCAGCATGGCCGCGGCCCAGATCGCAACGCCCAGCAGGATGGCCAGCAAGACGCCCGTCAGGATCAACCCCAGGAACCGGGGTTTGCCCCGCACCGGCGCGCGGCGTTCACCGAACACGGTCATCTTTTCCGCTTCGGATTTCGCAGGCGGAACATGGGGTTGCGAGGCCGATGGCGGCAGGGGCGGCGGCGGGGGGGCCATGGACGGGCGCGGTGCCGGGGGCTTGGGCTTGCCCTTGGTGCCCTTCGTCGCCTTGCCGATCGCCTTTTGCATTTTCTCGGTCAGGCCGGGCGGCGTGGCCTCGACCAGCCGTGGCGCGGGCGGGGCAGATTGCGCCGCCCGTCCGGCGCGCGCGGCGGCCAACATCCGCTGCACCGGGGCGGAGACCGGGGGCGGCAGGTCGGACAGGCCGGGTTCGCGCCGCAGTCCCGCCGCCAAGGCGGCCTCGGCAGGAACGGGCGGCGGCGCCAAGGAGGCGGCCAGCGAAGCCTGCGCTTGCGTCAGCGCGTCATCCTCGCCCGGCCAGGCCAGCGTCTGGTCGGCATCGTCCGCCGGGGCGGCAAGATCGGGTGGCAGGGCGGGGTCGGCATCGGCAGCGACGGGCGCGGGCACCTCGTCCGGCGGCGCCGCGACAGGGGTACGCAGCCATTCCGGCGGGGCTTCGGCCCGTTCCGGGGGTGCGGCAGTATCTTCGGTCGCAGGGGTGTGGGGCGCTGCGACGACGGCGATCGTCGCGGGTTCGGCAGCCGGTTCGGCGTCGGGAGGCGCAACCGCAGGCGGGCGCTCATCGGTTGCCGCCACCGGGGCGATTTCGGGTTCAGGGGCGGGCAGGGGCGGCGCATCGGCCTCGGCCGGGGCGTCGGTCTGCGTCGGAACATCGTCGGATGTTTGTAGTTCTGCTGTCGGAGGTTCGGCGGGCGTGGCCGGGTCTGCCGACGGTTCGTCGGGCGCGGCGGCGGGCGCATCCTGGACAGCGTCTGTGGCGGGCGGTGCGGCCTCGGCGGCGTCAGCCTCGGCGGTCGGCTGCGCGTTCGCAGCCTTGGCGGGCGCGCGTTGGACC
>JAUXPG010000486.1 GCA_030683915.1 Gemmobacter sp. | reverse complement strand
GGCTGTCGGCGGCCACCTCCCATGTCATGTCGAAATCGTGTTCGGGATCGACCGAGCCATCCTTGGCCGGCAGGTCGCGGACATGGCCATACGAGGCCAGCACCGTATAGCCGGGGCCAAGATATTTGTTGATGGTCTTGGCCTTGGCCGGAGATTCGACGACGACGACTGCCATGGATGCTTCCTTGCCCACCGGGTGCGGGACCCGGCTAGATGGGCGATGGTGGTGGTGAATGTCAAGGAAGCGGGGCAGCGGGCCTGCGCGGCCCCCTTGGCCAGCGGCCATCCGGTGGCCCGATGGGCCGTTGCGCGTCGGCGGCGGGGACGGCGCCGCCCTGCGCCCCGGGGTCAGCCGGTGCGGGTCAGCAGGCCCCCCGGCCGACGTTCGATCCGGCCATCAAGCTCCAGCGCCAGAAGTTCGGGTGCCACCACCGACGCGGTCAGCGCCAGATCGCGGATCAACTGGTCCTCGGCCAGAGGCGCGGGGCCCAGTCGCGCGAGGATGCGGGCATGCAGGCCGCGCGTCTCGTCCTGCGGGCGGGGCGGGGGGCCGGGCGGAATGGCGGCGAGCGCCTGCGCCGACAGGCTGCGGCCCGCCGGCGCGGGGCTGGCAACCGGCCCGGCCTGACGGCGCAGGAAGTCGCGCGCGGCTTCGGCCAGCTTGCGCGCCGTGCCGGGCTCGGTCGGTGCCGTGCGGTCGGGCACCTGCCGGTGGCCGCGGACCGCCTGCGCGCGGGCAAGCGCGGGGCCCACCGCCTCCAACACGTCATCGGCGGACCGCACCAGCGTGCAGCCATCCCGGATCAGCAAATTGCAGCCGCCTGCCCGTGCGTCGACCGGGTGGCCGGGCACCGCCATCACCTCGCGCCCTTGGTCAAGCGCGTTGCGTGCGGTGATCAGGCTGCCCGATTTTTCCGCCGCCTCCACCACCACCACGCCGAGGGCGAGGCCCGAGATGATGCGGTTGCGCAAGGGAAAGTGCCGCGCCTGCGGCTCCAGCCCCGGAGGGTGTTCCGACAGCACCGCGCCCGCCCCGGCAATCCGGTCCAGAAGTTGTGCGTTTTCAGGTGGATAGATCACATCTGCGCCGCCTGCCATCACCGCGACCGTGCCGGTGGGCAACGCCGCCTCATGCGCCGCAGCATCGATGCCGCGCGCGAGCCCCGACACGACGGTCAATCCGGCGGCCCCCAGTTCGCGCGCCAGCCGCGCGGCCATGCGTTGCCCGTTGCTCGAGGCATTGCGCGCGCCGACCATCGCCACCATCGGCGCGAACAGCATCGACGGGTCGCCGCGACACCAGAGCACCGGGGGCGCGTCGGGCATGTCGGCCAGTTCCAGCGGATAATCCGGCGCACCCCAGCACAGCAGGCGCATCCGTGCCTTGCGCGCCGCCGCCATTTCCGCCAGCGCGACGCCTTCGGGGCAGGGTTCGTAGCTCTCGATCCCGGCAGACCGCGCCATGGCGGGCAGGGCGGCCAGCGCGGCGCCCGCGCTGCCGTATTCGGCAATCAGGCGGTGAAAGGTGGCGGGGCCCACCTTTCGGGAACGGATGAGACGGAGCCACGACAATCTGTCGTCTTCCGTGGTGGGTGGGGTGAAGGGTGTGGTGGAAGAAAACAAACCGTGTTCCATCGCAACCTCGTCTCATCCGCACCGCTACCCTGCACCGGCAAGGGTTAACGGGCAGTAAACCACAAACCGCTCTCCGCAGGATTTTTGCAAAATACGTGTTTCATCGCCTGCAAGGGCGGGGGCCGCCCGTCAGGCTGCCGATCCGCCCACCGTCAGCCCGCCGATCATCAGTGTCGGCTGGCCCACGCCCACCGGCACCCATTGCCCGGCCTTGCCGCAGTTGCCGATACCGGGGTCCAGCGCCAGATCATTGCCGATCGCACGGATCGCGGCCATCGCCACCGGGCCGTCGCCGATCAGGGTCGCACCTTTCAGCGGCTCGCCCACCACGCCGCCGCGCACGCGGTAGGCTTCGGTGCAGTTGAACACGAACTTGCCGTTGGTGATGTCGACCTGACCACCGCCAAACCCGACGGCATAGATGCCGTCCTTCAGGTCGGCCAGAATTGCCGCCGGGTCGTCGGTGCCCGCCAGCATGAAGGTGTTGGTCATCCGCGGCATCGGAATATGCGCGTGGCTTTCGCGCCGCCCGTTGCCGGTGGGGTCCACCCCCATCAGGCGGGCGTTCTGGCGGTCTTGCAGATAGCCCACCAGAATTCCGTCCTCGATCAGCACGTTGCGCCGCGACTGCATGCCTTCGTCGTCGATCGAGATGGACCCGCGCCGGTCGGGGATGGTGCCATCGTCCACCACGGTCACGCCGCGCGCGGCGACCTGCTCGCCGATCCGCCCCGAAAAAGCCGAGGTCCCTTTGCGGTTGAAATCCCCCTCCAACCCGTGACCCACGGCCTCGTGCAACAGCACACCCGGCCAGCCGGGGCCCAAGACCACCTCCATCGCCCCGGCGGGGGCGGCCACCGCGACAAGGTTGACGCGGGCAATGCGAACGGCCTCGCGCACGATGCCTTCCCAGTGGGAGCGCAGCATCAGGCCATCCAGCGAAAACCGCCCGCCACCGCCTGCGCTGCCCGTCTCGCGCCGCCCGTCCTGGTCGAGAATGACTGCGACATTCAGCCGCGCCATCGGGCGCACGTCGGTCAGCCGAAGGCCCTCGGGGCGCAGGATCTCGATCTCTTGCAGGCTGGCGGACAGGCTGGCGGTCACCTGCACCACACGGGGGTCAAGATCGCGCGCAAAGGCGTCGATCTCGCGCAGGGTCTCGACCCGAAGGGCAAAGCTCGACCCCGCCAGCGGGTCGGCATCGGTATAGAGATGCCGGTTTGTGCCGGTGGGCGGCGCGGCCATCACGCCGCCCCCGTCGCCCACCGCCAAGCGCGCGGTTTCGGCAGCGCGCGTCAACGCCGACAGGGAAATTTCCGTGGAATGGGCGTAGCCTGCGACATCTCCGCGCACCGCGCGCAGACCAAAGCCTTCGGAGGCGTCATAGCTGGCTTGCCGGATGCGCCCGTCGTCCAGCACCAGCGATTCGGACCGCCGGCGTTCAAGGAACAGCTCGCCATCCTCGGCCCCGGCTAGGGCCGCGCGCAGGGTGGCCAGCGACGCGGCTTCGTCAAGGCGGGTCTCGAACGGGCGGAAGCGGTCGTCGGCCATGGGGGCCCCTTTCTGCGATGCGGCATGTCTTTGACCTGGATCAAGACGCGCGGTCATGCCGCAACGGTTTTGCTTGTCCGGTGACGCACAATATGGTTTCACCTGTGGCGGGAACAACGGGATTCTGTCGCATACCGCGCCAGCGTTCCGGAAAGCGGCCCCTAGAGCCGCGCCAAGACACGAAACGCACGGGAAACGAGACATGCGCTTTGCCACCACCCTGACGGGAAGCCTGACCGCGCTTGCAGCCATGCTGGGCGCCACCGCCGCCTTTGCCCAGGACCAGCTGCCGCTCATCGGGCGGCCCGTGAAGGACACCATTCAGTCGATGGGCTTTCAGCCCGCCGTGACCGAACTGGCGCACGAATTGCAGTGGCTGGACGGGTTCATCCTGGTGATCATCACCGCGATCACCCTGTTCGTGACCGGCCTGCTGGTTGCCGTGATCGTGCTGCACAACCGCAAGCGCAATCCCGTGCCGTCGACGTTTACCCACAACTCGCCGCTGGAAGTGGCGTGGACGGTGGTTCCGATCTTCATCCTGATCGCGATTGGCGCCTTCTCGTTGCCGGTGCTGTTCAAGCAGCAGGAAATCCCTGTTGCCGACATCACCATCAAGGCGACCGGCAAGCAGTGGTTCTGGACCTACGAATACGCCGACCATGACTTTGAATTCGACAGCTACATGATCGGGTCGCCCGCGACGGGCGGCGACAACCGCCTGACCCCGGAGGTTGAGGCGCAACTGGTCGAGGCGGGCTATAGCCGCGAAGAGTTCCTGCTGGCCACCGACACCGCGGTGGTGGTGCCCGTGGGCAAGACCGTCGTGATGCAGGTCACCGCCGCCGACGTGATCCACGCCTGGGCGATGCCCGCCTTTGGCGTGAAGCAGGACGGCGTTCCGGGGCGGCTCGCGCAGTTGTGGTTCAAGGTCGAGCGCGAAGGTGTGTATTTCGGCCAGTGCTCGGAACTCTGCGGCATCGCGCATGCTTATATGCCCATCACCGTCAAGGCGGTGTCCGAAGCCGCCTATGCCGAATGGCTGGAGCGCGCGAAGGCCGAATATGCCGGCGTTCCGGCGTCGGTCAAAGTGGCGTCGGCCGACTGATCTGATCGCACAAGGCAGGGCGGCGCACGCGCCGCCCGACCGAACACGAAGGACCGGCCATGACCGATATCCGCGCCTCTGACATGCAGTTGACCCACCCGCACGAGGCGGGTTTCGGCGACTATGTGGCACTGCTCAAACCGCGCGTGATGTCGCTTGTGGTGTTCACGGCGCTTGTCGGGCTGGTCGTTGCACCCGTGCCGATGCACCCCTTCGTTGCGGCGGTGTCGATTCTGTTCATCGCGTTGGGTGGCGGCGCCTCGGGCGCGCTGAACATGTGGTATGACGCCGACATCGACGCGGTGATGAAGCGCACGGCGCGCCGCCCGGTGCCTGCGGGCAAGGTGACGGCGGGGGAATCGCTTGCCATCGGCCTTGCGCTGTCGGGGATTTCGGTTCTGATGCTGGGGCTGGCGGCCAACTGGTTTGCCGCCGGGCTGCTGGCCTTCACCATCTTCTTTTACGCCGTGGTCTATACCATCTGGCTCAAGCGCAGCACGCCGCAGAACATCGTGATCGGCGGGGCCGCTGGCGCCTTTCCTCCGATGATCGGCTGGGCCTGCG
>JAUXPG010000284.1 GCA_030683915.1 Gemmobacter sp. | reverse complement strand
AGCAGATGATCAATGGGTCCTGACCCTAAGAGGGCCCACGATAAGGTTTCCCTTGCTGAAACCCTACCTGATGATGACAAAGGGGATGATGGATATGAGGATAAGAAGTTAGTTCATTAGGCTCACATCGCCCTGAAGCATTAACATGTAAGGTCGCGACTTCATTTCGCCCGCGCAGCGAACGTCGACAATGCGGGCGACACTCACGGAAATTTATCCGGTCGGTGAAAGGCAGCTTTGGGCGGAACACGATGCTGGCTGTGCGAAGATGCCTTCCCTACGACAGCATGCCTGAATGTCGCTGGTGGGCTCTTTGGGATGACAGGGCCCAGAGACATGGCATTCCCAGTGTCACGATTCGACTCATCGCAAACCATCAATCCCACCAGAGTGGGTGGCTTATCCTTAGGGAGGCGGGGTCGCCGGTCCGGTCCCCGGCATCAAACACTGAATGTTGCCGGAAAAGCCTGCGCTGGGGAGCCGGATGACCCAAATCCTTAGATATTCATTTTAAATCAGATGGTTATGGAGAAGCTTGATGCGGGTCCAAAATAACGCTTGACGCGGTGTGCACCAAAAACTGCCGTTTCGTGCACACTTATGGCCCATTTACAACACAAAAACACATGGCGACCCCGGGAGGACTCGAACCCCCAACCATTCGCTTAGAAGGCGAGTGCTCTATCCGGTTGAGCTACGGGGCCTCGTTGTGCCTTTTGCGACAAAGCGCCGGGGGGATGCAAGCCCCGGTATCGGGGGGCTGCCGGGTCAGGCCCCGAGGGTGCGGGTCATGAACAGGCTGTTGGGGTCATCCCAGTACCCCTCGAAGGGGCCGCAGAGGGTGAAGCCTGCCTTTTCATAAAGCGCGCGGGCGGCGGCGAAGCCGGGTTGCACGCCGGTTTCAAGGCTGAGCCGGGTAAAGCCTGCCGCCGCTGCCTCGGCCACCAGATGATCCAGCATGCGGCGCGCGAGGCCCCGGCCCCGCTGTTCGGCAAGGATGTGCATCGACTTGATCTCGGCGTGGGTGGAGTCGATGGGTTTGAAGGCGCCCATGCCGATCGCGGCGCCGTCTTCGCGCATGACGAAGAACGCGATGCCCGGTGCGGCCAGCGCGTCGGCGGGCAGCATGTGGATGGATTCGGGCGGCGTTTCGGCGTGCATGTCGGCGGTGTGGCGGGCGTGGAGCAGGGCCAGGTCGGGCTGGACGGGGTGTTCGCGGGCGATGGTGATCATGGGGCGGTCCTTTTGCCTGCTGTTGTCGGGCAGGTCGCGGACGGAGGCAAGGGGTTGCCTGCGCGGCGCGTGATCCAGATCAAGGCGCGCCGACGCGAGGCGGGCCATGCTTGCGCGCGCGAGATCGGGGGGCGGACAGATGGACATCGCTTGGCTGCTGGACCACGTGGACGAATCGGTGCTTGCCGCGCTGTTCGGGGTGCTGGCGGGTGCGGTCTTCGGGTTCTCGGCCCAGCGGTCGTCGTTCTGCCTGCGGGCGGCGACGGTGGAGTTCGCGCGCGGCCAGCTGGGGCCAAAGGTCGCGGTCTGGTTGCTGACCTTTTCGACGGCGGTGATCTGGGTGCAGGGCGCGCAGATGCTGGGGCTGTTCCGGGCGAGCGACGCGCGGATGATGGCTGTGACGGGGTCATGGTCGGGTGCGATCATCGGCGGGCTGATGTTCGGCGCGGGCATGGTGTTGGCGCGGGGGTGTTCGGGGCGGCTGCTGGTACTGGCGGCGACGGGCAACCTGCGGTCGGTGGTGTCGGGGCTGATCTTTGCGGTGGTGGCGCAGATGGCGCTGCATGGCTGGCTGTCGCCGCTGCGCGGGTGGCTGGCGGGGCTGTGGACGACGGCGGGGGGGCGCAACGTTGATCTGCTGGCGGCGCTGTCGCTGCCGCCGGGCGCGGGTTTGCTGGTGGGGGTGATCTTTGCGCTGGCCGCGCTGGCACTGGCGGCGCGCAGCCGGATCGGGGTGCCGGTGCTGGTGTTCGCCTCGGGCGTGGGGTTCGCGGTGGCGCTGGGGTGGGTGCTGACCTTCACGCTGGCGCAGCAGGCGTTCGAGCCGGTCACCATCAACTCAGCCACGTTTTCGGGTCCTTCGGCCAACACGCTGATGTTTTTCCTGACCGACAATCCGGTGCTGGATTTCGACATCGGGCTGGTGCCGGGGGTGTTTCTGGGCGCGCTGATCTCGGCGGCCTTGAAGCGCGAGTTGAAATTTCAGGGCTTTGACGGCGAAAGCCAGATGCGCCGATCGATGGCGGGTGCGGTGCTGATGGGGTTTGGCGCCATGCTGGCGGGGGGCTGCGCGATTGGCGCGGGCGTCACCGGCGGGTCGATCTTTGTCGCGACGGCATGGCTGGCGCTGGCCTGCATGTGGGCGGGCGCGGCGATCACCGATGCGTTGGTCGATCAGGCCGGGGCACGGGCGGGCGCGGCGGCGTAACTGTCCCTGCGAGGGACAGCACCCGGACCAAATGATATCAAGGCGTTACGCCGCCGTTTTAACGAAGCGTTAACCTATGGGTCCGCTGCGTGGGTCGGCCCCTATGGCCGCGCGGGCAAAGGCGACGGACAAAGCGCGCGGCGCTTTGGGGTTCGACGGCATCGGCCGCCTGCCTTTCGCCGGGCCGTGCGGCGACGGGGTGCACCGATGCCGCGCCAATGGCGCTGGCCCCGGCCACCCCCCGCAATGCGGGCCTAGCGGCCCTGCCCTGCCGTTATTCGAATTCCATTTCGGCAAAGACCACGCCCGCGTTCTTGGTCGCCAGTTCCTCGAACGTGTCAAGATGCGCCCATGCCGACTGGTCGACGTAATAGGCCCCGGCCAGATCGCCGCCCTGTTCCAGATGCGCGGCGATCTTGGCGCGCAGGTCGATCAGGTAATCGCGGGTATAGCGGGTGACCTGCGCGAGGTTGGTGGGGTGGCCGTGGCCCGGGATGACGTAGGTGGGGTTGAGCGGCACCAACGCGGTATCCCACGTCTCGATCCAGCAACTGGTGCAGGTGCCTTCGAAGATCGGGGGCATGCGTTCGTGAAAGGCGATGTCGCCCGCGATCATCATGCTCCACTGCGGAATCCAGACCTGCGTGTCGCCGGGGGAATGGGCGGGGCCAAGGTGCAGCACCTCGATGGCCACGTCGCCCATCTGCACCGTTGTGCGGTCGGTGAAGGTTTCGGTGGGCAAGGCAATGACGGTGCCTTCGGCGTTTTCGCGGGCATAACGCTGCAGGCTGGCCAGATCCTGCGCGGCGCCGTCCGCGAATTCGGCGGCGGCTTCGGCATGGGCAAGGATCGGCACACCCTGCGCGGCCCAATAGCCGTTGCCAAGCATGGAATGCCCCTGCCCGTTTTCATTGATGACAAGCTTGACCGGCTGGTCGGTAACAGCGCGGATTTCGCTGTGCAGCGCCTCGGCCAGCTTCCAGCTGGCGCCGCCGTTGACGACGACCACGCCATCGCCGGTGACGATGAAGGACAGGTTGTTGTTGTGCCCTGCGTTTTCATAGGTCGGCGGGGCGGTGGCGCCGATGGCGGACCAGACGTGGGGAATGACCTCGACCGGCTTGGAATAGAGCACCGACTGCGGATACTGGTCGGGGATATCCTCGGACGCGAAGGCGGCGGAGGCGGTGAGCAGCAAGAGGGCAAGGGCGCGCATGGGTCAGGATTCCTCAAACCGATAGGCGGCGCCATCGCGCACCGCATGGCCCACGCCGCCGCCGGGCAGGTGATAGCCGATCAGCGCCATGCGGTCGGCTGCCAGCCGGTCCAGCAAGGCGACGCGGGTCGCGGCGGCGGTGTCCTTGTCCTGATCCGAGCCGCTGGCCCAGTCGGGGCGTTCGAAGGCGACGTGATGGTTGCCTAGCGCATCGCCCACCACCATCGCGCTGTCGGCGCCGTCGGCGATGGCCCAGCACAGATGGCCGGGGGTGTGGCCGGGGGTGAGCACGGCCTGCACGCCGGGCAGCACCTCGTCCCCGTCGGCGACGCGGCGCACACTGTCGGCGATGACCGCAAGGCGGCGCTGCGCGCCGACGGCAAAGGCGGTGCGCGCCTCGCCGATGGTGGTCACGGTGTCGGGGTGCATCCAGTAGTCGAATTCGGCGGCGCCGATCATGAATTCGGCGTTGGGGAACAGCGGTTCGTCAAACTCGTCCAGCAGGCCCCACAGATGGTCGGGGTGGGCGTGGGTGAACAGCACATGGGTGATGTCCTCGGGCGCAAGGCCCATCGCGTCGAACGCCTCGAGCAGTTTGCCCGCCGAGGGCTGGAAATCGGGCCCGGCGCCGACATCGAACAGCACGGTGTTGCTGCCGTCGCGCAGCAGCGTCACGTTGCACGGCGGGGTCAGCACATCGGTGGGCAGGCCGTGCCGCGCGACGACCGCCTGCAGTTCGGCCTGCGGCATGCCGCCCAAGATGAAATCGCCGGGCAAGGTCAGCGTGCCATCGGACAGGGTGTCGATCTGCAGGGCGCCTAGGGTCAGCGTGGACCCGGCCCAGAGGCGGCGCGGCGCAAGGGGCGTGGCGGCCGCTGCGGTGGCGGTGGCAAGGAACTGGCGGCGGGTCAGCATGGGGACTTCCTGTGGCAGGGGGCGGGCGCCCCCGAACCGGGGGGCGCCTGCAAAGGCGGGGGTCAGCCGAAGATGTCGGCGGTGATGCCGGCATACCAGCCGAGCGATTCCTCGTAGGTCGCCTTGCGCAAGGCGGCGTCTTCGCCGGTCTGGCTGATGAAGCTTTGCACCGAGGCGATTTTCTCGGGCGTGGGTTCATAGGCGGCGCCGACCTTGACGCCATCTTCGGGGGCGATCAGCGACCAGCAGGTGTTGGCGTATTTCGCCGGGAACACCCGCGCGCCCAGCAGTTCGCCCCGGATGGCCAGCGCTGCCACCTTGGCCTGACTGTTGGCCGAGAAGCCGGACTTCGGCATGTCGCCCTGTGCGCTGGAATCGCCCAGCACGTAGATGTTGTCATCGAGTTTCGAGCGCATGCTGTCGGGGTGGACAGGGGCCCAGCCGCTGTCGGCCGTGACGCCCGCAAGCGCCGCGATCTTGCCCGCCATCTGGCCGGGGATCACGTTGCAGACGTCGACCTTGGTCACTTCGCCGTCGATGACGATTTCCATGCTGCCGGGGCGCACCTCGACCACGTCGCCGCCACGGTCGGGGCCGATCCAGTCAACCATGCCGTCGTAATGGCGCGCCCAGCCTTCTTCGAACAGCGCCTTCTTGGAGAAATTCTCCTTTGGGTCGGCGATGAGGATCTTGGCAGTGGGGTTGGTGGTTTTCAGCACATGGGCGACCATGCTGATGCGCTCGTAAGGGCCGGGCGGACAACGGTAGGGGTTGGGGGGCGCCACCATGGCAAAGACCCCGCCCTGCGGCATGGAGTCGACCATCCGCTTGAGAAGTTGGGTCTGCGGCCCGGCCTTGTAGGCGTGCGGCATCACCTCGGCGTCGGCCAGGGTCCAACCGGGCACCGACCCTTCCTTGAAGTCGATGCCGGGGGCCAGCACCAGCCGGTCATAGGGAATGACCTGCCCCCCGGCGAGGGTGACGGTTTTCGCGGCGCGGTCCACGGCGGTGGCGGTGTCATTGATCACCGTCACGCCCCCGGCGGCGATGGTGTCGTAGCCGTGCTGGAGTTTTTCCCAGTCGTAGAAGCCGCCAAGGTAGAGGTTGGAGAAAAAGCAGGTGGTGTAGGTCTTGTTCGCCTCGATCAGCGTGACGTCAAGGTCGCCCTTGCTGTCCTTGGCCAGATAGCGCGCGGCGGTGCCGCCCCCTGCCCCGCCCCCGATCACCACCACGCGCGGCTTGCCTTGCGCGCGCACCATCGGGGCGGACAACAGCGCCGTCGCGGCGACGCCAGAACCGATGAAAATCCGTCTGTTCAATGTCATGCGCGTATCCTCCCTGAAAACGGCGGACCGGGCGCGCATCGCCCGGCCCGCTTTAGTCGAGCTTGGCGAACCACGCGGCCAAGGCTGCGATTTCATCGTTGTTGAACCGTGAGGCCATCATCTGCATCACGGGGTGCGGGCGCAGTTTCTGTTTGTAGGCGTGCATCGCGACCACGAAATCCTCCTCGGGCCAGCCGGTGATCGAGGGGATGCCCTGATCGGAACCGTCGGCCTGATGGCAGGTGGTGCATTCGGACGACAGGTATTCGCCGTATTCCGGGTCGCCCTTGAGGGCGAGGATGGCGGGGTCAAGATCGCGGTCGGATCTGCGGGCGGTGGGCACCGCTTCGGGAATGTTCTGCGGGCGGTCGGAAAATTCGCGCAGATAGGCAATCAGCGCGCCGCGCGCGGCGTCGTCCTTGAGGCCACGATAATTCATCCGCGTGCCGGACACGAGCGCCTTGGGGTTCTTCACATAGGCGTCCATCGTTTCCAGCGTCCATGTCAGCCCGTCGGCACCCATGCGGGCCATTGATTTGGAATAGGTGAAATCGGCCAGCGCCCCTGCCCGGCGGCCAAAGATGCCATTCAGGCGCGGCCCCACCCGGTTGATCGCGCCGGGGCCGATCTGGTGGCAGGCCTTGCACTGGCGTTCGAACAACTCGGCGCCCCGGAGCGCATCGCCCAACGGATCGGCGGCGGAGGGCAAGGCCCCCGCCACCGCCAAGCCCAGTGCCAGGACCAAGGCACGGGGTGTCATGTCAGTGCCCGGTCGCCGCGAGGAAGGCGATGACGGCCTTGATGTCGTCGTCCTTCTTCAGCCCGTTGAACGCCATCTTGTTCTTGGGCATGAAGCCCTTGGGGTCGGCAAGATAGCCTGCAAGGTTGGCTTCGTCCCAGACCATGCCGCCCGCCCCTGCATCGGCCATCGGCTTGGAATACTTGAAGCCTGCGACCGTGCCGACCGTGGCACCCACGATGCCGTTGAGCGCGGGGCCGGTGCCGTTCTTGGCGCCTTCCCCGACCTTGTGGCAGGCGGCGCACTGGCGGAACACCTTTTGCCCGGCTTCGATCAGCTTGGGGTCAGCGGCGGCGACCGCGGGGGTGGCCGCCGGGGCCGGGTCTGCCGCGGTGGCCGGGGCTGGGGCCGGTTCGGCTGCGGGCGCGGCGGCAGGGGTTGCGGCGGCAGAGGCGCGGATGTCGGGCAAGGTGCCCGCAGGCTTGCCATCGGGGTCCTGCGGCGTGACGTTCAGCAGCACCGCGCGCTTGGTGACTTCGGGGGCGCCGGGGGCGCAGTCGGTCATGCAGGGCTCGCCCCTGAACCGCACGTATTCCGTCTCGGGCCGGTCATCGGGGTAGAACCCATCGACGTTCGGCATGCGGATTTCGGTGAAGTTCTCGTGCGACAGCACGAAATCATCTTCGACCAAGCCGTTGGAATAGAGAAGAAAGGCCGCGATGGCATAGGTTTCGTCCACGCTGATCGTCTGGGCCGCGCCAAAGGGCATGGAGCGGTGGACATAATCGAACACGGTCGAAAGATAAGGCCAGTAGGACCCGATGGTCTTGACCGGGCGCGGATCGGTCAGGGTGTTCATGCCCCCTGCCAGCACCGGCCAGCTGTCCAGCCCTTCGGCAAAGTCGCCGTGGCAGGACGCGCATTTTTCGGCAAACACCTCGTCGCCGGTCGCCACGTCGCCGGATCCGGGCTTGAGCCCGGTGCCATCGGGCAGCACGGCCACATCCCATGCGGCGATTTCCTCGGGCAGCGCCACGCGGCCAAGGCCGAGGGTCTGGGCCAGTGCCGGCCCCGCGAGGACCGAAGCGAGGGCCGAGGCGATCAGCAGGTTACGCGATTTCGACATTCTCGACCTCCCCATCCGCCTTGACCCACCAGGTCTGGATGCCGTTGTTGTGATAGACGTTGTTCAGCCCACGGATTTCGCGCAGCGCCTGTTTGGTCGGCTGGACATAGCCGGTGTCGTCGATGGCGCGCGACATCAGGAACATCTCGTCGCCGTTCCAGTCGATATCGAGGTGGAAGCGGGTCAGCGCCTTGGGCTTGGCATCGCCCGAGATGCGCGCGGGCTGCCAGTTGCGCCCGCCGTCGATCGACACATCGACCCGCGTGATGGCGCCGTTGCCCGACCACGCAAGGCCGGTGATGACAAGCGGCCCCTTGCCGTGCCGGATCGGCACCTGGGGGCTGGGCGCGGTGATGACGGATTTCGCATCCATCACCCATGTCCATTTGCGCGCGCGGCCATCGGGCATGAGGTCGGTGTATTTGCTGGTTTCCTCTCGGCTTTCGACGGCGGCGTTGTAAACACCGATGCGGCGCAGCCACTTGACCCACATGTTGCCTTCCCAGCCCGGCACGACCAGACGGACAGGATAGCCGTGTTCCTTGCGCAGCGCCTCGCCGTTGGCGAAGAAGGCCACCATCACGTCATCGAGCGCCTTTTCCAGCGGGATCGACCGGCCGTTCGAGCTCGCGTC
>JAUXPG010000238.1 GCA_030683915.1 Gemmobacter sp. | reverse complement strand
TTCTGGGCCTGCTCGGCTCGCCCCACGTTTCGGCAGGCCGCATCCCCACCCAGCTGGGCCTGCGCATGTTCGTCGACGGCTTGCTGGAGGTTGCGGAAATTGGCGACTCCGACCGCGAGAAAATCGACGCCTCGATGGAGGGCAATGACCGCGACGTCGTGCACATGCTCGACCACATCGGCGCCACGCTCTCGCGGATCACCCGGGGCGCGAGCCTTGTGCTGGCGCCCAAACAGGAAACCCCGATTCGCCACATCGAATTTGTCAGCCTTGGCCCTGACCGCGCCCTTGTCGTGCTGGTCTTTGCCGATGGCCACGTCGAGAACCGGGTGTTCACACCCCCGCCGGGTCAGACGCCATCCTCCATGCGCGAGGCGGCG
This sequence comes from Gemmobacter sp., assembly GCA_030683915.1. Lineage (GTDB taxonomy): Bacteria > Pseudomonadota > Alphaproteobacteria > Rhodobacterales > Rhodobacteraceae > Wagnerdoeblera. The sequence goes on along the minus strand of JAUXPG010000238.1, from coordinate 9,611 downwards.
AATTTCCTCAACGCCATCGCCGAGGGGCGCACGCTGTCCGACCTGCGCGGCGATTTCGCGGCCCAACTCAAGCGCCACCGTCAGGAAATCGATGTTCTCGCGCAAAGCCTTGTGGAAAGCGGCTTCGCCGTCTGGGAAAACGCAGGCGAGCCGTCCGAGCGGCTGATCGTCCGCGGCCGTGCCAACCTTCTGCCCGAAAGCGATGAGGCGGCCGAGCTTGACCGCATCCGCTCGCTCTTTGACGATCTGGAGCGCAAGCGCGATATTGCCGATTTCCTTGATCTGGCCGAACAAGGCGAAGGTGTCCGCATTTTCATAGGCTCCGAGAACAAGCTTTTCTCACTTTCGGGTTCCTCTCTGGTCGTCTCTCCCTATATGAACGCCGAGCGGAAGATCATCGGCGCAGTCGGCGTGATCGGTCCGACGCGGCTGAACTACGGCCGCATCGTGCCCATCGTCGATTACACGGCCCAGTTGGTGGGGCGGATGGTTTCCGACCGGACGAAAGGATGACAGGCATGCAGGACGAATCGCAGAACACCCCGGTGGAAGAAACCGAGTTCGATTACATTGATGGCGCAGAGCTTGATGCACTGCGCGCGGAGCGGGACGAACTGCGCGACAAGTTCATGCGGGCGTTGGCCGACGCGGAAAATTCGCGCAAGCGCGCCGAACGGGACCGGCGCGAGGCTGAACAATACGGCGGCTCCCGTCTGGCGCGTGATCTGCTGCCGGTGCACGATAACCTGCGCCGCGCGCTTGACGCCATTCCCGAAGACCTGCGCGCCCCCGCCGCCGCGCTGATCGAAGGCGTCGAACTAACTCTGCGCGAGCTGCACGCGGTGTTCACCCGTCACGGGGTCACGCTGATTTCACCGCAACCGGGCGACGTGTTCGATCCGCAAGTGCATCAGGCGATGTTCGAGGCCCCGGTTCCCGGCACCGTCTCGGGCACCGTGCTGCAATGCTTGGCCGATGGCTTTTTGCTGCACGACCGCCTGCTGCGCCCTGCACAGGTCGGCGTTTCGTCAAACCCCGGCTGACCGCGCACGGCGCCCCCGCCTCAGGGGGCGTCGCGCAGCATCGCTTTCAGCGCATAGATCAGGTCCAGCGCATCGCGCGGCGACAGATCGTCAGGCGCGAGCGCGCGCAGGCGGTCCTCCACGGGTGATGTGGCGGGCTTCGCCGGGGCAGGGCGCGGCGTCATCGCGGCGGCGGAAAACAGCGGCAGATCGTCGATCAGCGCCTTCTGCCGCACCGCACCGCCGTCGCGCTCGCCCTTCTCCAGCGCCTCCAGCACCACGCGCGCCCGTTCCACCACGCTGTGCGGCAACCCCGCCAGCCGCGCCACCTGGACCCCGTAGGATCGGTCGGCAGCCCCCTTGCGCACCTCGTGCAGGAATATGACCTCGCCCTGCCACTCCTTCACGCTGACCGTCGCATTCTCCACACCGCGCAGTTTTCCGGCCAGCGCTGTCATCTCGTGGTAATGCGTCGCGAACAGCGCGCGGCAGCGGTTGGCGTCGTGCAGGTGCTCCAGCACCGCCCAGGCAATCGACAACCCGTCATAGGTCGCCGTCCCGCGCCCGATCTCGTCCAGAATGACCAACGCGCGGTCGTCGGCCTGATTCAGAATGCCCGCGGTTTCAACCATCTCCACCATGAACGTGGACCGACCGCGCGCCAGATCGTCCGACGCCCCCACCCGGCTGAACAACTGGCTCACCAGTCCAATCCGGGCCGATTGCGCCGGCACAAAACACCCGGCCTGCGCCAGCAGGGCAATCAGGGCGTTCTGGCGCAGAAAGGTTGATTTGCCGGCCATGTTCGGCCCGGTCAGCAGCCAGATCGACGGGGTGTCCCCCTGTGAAAGCTGGCAGTCGTTCGCGACGAACGGGGCGCCAGCGCGCCGCAGCGCGCGTTCCACCACGGGGTGCCGCCCCGCCACAATGTCAAAGGCGCGGCTGTCATCCACCTTGGGTTCGCACCAGTCCTCTGCCGCCGCCAGATCCGCCAACGCGCAGGCTACGTCAATCTCCGCCAGCCCCCGCGCAGCCGCGCCAACAGACCCGGACGCCTCCAGAATGCGGCTCTGAAGTGCGGAATAGAGCCGCTTTTCGATCTCCTGTGCGTGATTGGCCGCATTCAGAATCCGGGTTTCCAGCGCCGACAGTTCCACTGTGGTGAATCGCACCTGATTGGCTGTCGTCTGGCGGTGGATGAACCGCTCCGACAGCGGCGGGGCAAGCATCCGCTCCGCGTGGCGGTCGGTGGTCTCGATGAAATAGCCCAGCACGTTGTTGTGCTTGATCTTCAGACTGGTGATGCCCGTTTCCGCGCAATAGTCGGCCTGCATCCGCGCTATGACGCCCCGGCCCTCGTCGCGCAACGCGCGGGTCTCGTCCAGTTCGGCGTCATAGCCCTGGGCAATGAACCCGCCATCACGCACCAACAGCGGGGGTTCTTCGACCAACGCCGCCCGGAGCAGCGAAATCAGGTCGTCGTGGCCAACCAAAGCTGCGGCGGCGTCGGCCAACACCGCAGGCACCTCCAGCCCTTGCAGGATGTCCGTCACCTGCGCCGCTTGGGCCAAACCGGCGCGGATGGCGCTCAGGTCGCGCGGTCCGCCCCGGTCCAGCGCCAAGCGCGACAAGGCGCGGTCCATGTCAGGCACCGCCCGCAGCGCGGTGCGCAGCTGGTCGCGCACGCCCGCCTCATCGCGCAGAAACCGCACCGAAAGCAGCCGCTCCCGGATCACCGAAAGGTCTCTGGACGGCCCCGAGAGCCGTCTTTCCAGCAGGCGTGCGCCTGCGGCGGTCACCGTCCGGTCAATCGCGGCCAACAACGACCCGTCCCGCCCGCCGCCAGCACCTTGGGTGATTTCCAGACTGCGCCGGGTGGCCGCATCAATCTGCATCACGCCGCCCGCCAGTTCCCGCACCGGCGGGCGCAACAGCGGCAACCGCCCGCGCTGCGTCAGGTCCAGATAATCTGCCAGCGCCCCCATAGCCGCCAGTTCGGCGCGGTCAAATCCGCCAAAGCCGTCCAGCGTGGCCACGTTCCACAGCCCGCACAACCGCCGTTCGGATGCGGTGGAATCGAACGCCGACCGGGGGCGCAGCGTTTCCACCGCGCCCATCTCGCGCACCATCGCCGCCAGCCCCTCGGCGGTTTCCGACAACAGCACCTCGCGCGGCGCCAACCGCGCCAGTTCCGGCCCAAGCCTTACCGCCGGGCAGGGCATGACCCGCATCTCGCCCGTGGAGATATCCACCCACGCCAACGCCCCCGCCTCGCGCACCTCGGCAAAGGCCGCCAGGTAGTTGTGCCGCCGCGCCTCGAGCAAGGTATCTTCGGTCAGCGTGCCGGGCGTCACCAACCGCACGACATCCCGCCGCACCACCGATTTCGATCCGCGCTTCTTGGCCTCGGCCGGGTCCTCCATCTGCTCGGCAATCGCCACGCGAAATCCCTTGCGGATCAGCGCGAGCAGATACCCCTCGGCCGCATGCACCGGGACACCGCACATCGGAATGTCCTGCCCCAGATGCAGCCCGCGTTTTGTCAGCGCGATGTCCAGCGCCGCCGCCGCCTGCGCCGCATCGTCAAAGAACATCTCGTAGAAATCGCCCATCCGGTAGAACAAGATCGCATCCGGATTCTGCGCCTTGATCTCCAGATATTGCGCCATCATCGGCGTCACGGTCTCGGTCATGCGGCCCCCCTGTCGGCCCGGCGAAACTAGCGCAAGCCAGCCACGCCAGAAACCCCGCAAATCCATTGTCGGACTGCCCAAGGGCGGCTAAACGGGGCCAAAAGGGAGGCCACCATGACCCGTGCCAAGATCACACCCGAAGAGGCGCTTGCCTATCACCTGGAACCGCGCCCCGGGAAATACGACGTCGTGGCCTCCACCCCGATGGCCACCCAGCGCGACCTCAGCCTTGCCTATTCCCCCGGCGTCGCCGTCCCCGTGCAGGCCATCGCCGACAACCCGGCCACCGCCTACGACTACACCGTCAAGGGCAACATGGTCGCGGTCATTTCCAACGGCACGGCGATCCTGGGCATGGGCAACCTTGGGGCGCTGGCCTCCAAGCCGGTGATGGAAGGCAAGGCGGTGCTGTTCAAACGCTTTGCCGATGTCAACGCCATCGACATCGAGCTCGATACCGAAGACCCGGACGAGATCATCAAGGCCATCTCGCTCATGGGCCCCACCTTCGGCGGCATCAACCTTGAGGATATCAAGGCCCCCGAATGTTTCATCATCGAAAGCCGGCTCAAGGAACTCATGGACATTCCGGTGTTCCACGACGACCAGCACGGCACGGCGGTGATCTGCGCGGCCGGCCTCATCAATGCGCTGGAGATGACCGGCAAGAAGATCGGGGATGTCCGCATCGTTCTGAACGGGGCAGGGGCGGCGGGCATCGCCTGTCTTGAACTGCTCAAGTCCATGGGCGCGCGCCCGCAGAACTGCATCATGTGCGATACCAAGGGCGTGGTCTATCAGGGCCGCACCGAGGGCATGAACCAGTGGAAATCGGCCCATGCCGCAAAAACCGACCTTCGCACGCTCGAAGAGGCCATGAAGGGCGCCGACGTGTTCCTTGGCGTGTCCGCCAAAGGCGCGGTGACGCAAGACATGGTGGCCTCGATGGCCGACAACCCGGTCATCTTTGCGATGGCCAACCCCGACCCCGAAATCACCCCCGAAGACGCCCACGCCGTGCGCCCCGATGCCATCGTGGCCACCGGGCGCAGCGACTATCCCAATCAGGTCAACAACGTCCTCGGCTTCCCCTACCTCTTTCGCGGCGCGCTCGACATCCACGCCCGCGCGATCAACGACGCGATGAAAATCGCCTGCGCCGAGGCACTGGCCAAGCTTGCGCGCGAGGATGTGCCTGACGAGGTTGCCATGGCCTATGGCCGCAAACTGTCGTTCGGTCGTGACTATATCATCCCCACGCCGTTCGACCCCCGGCTGATCTATGTGATCCCGCCCGCAGTGGCCAAGGCGGGCATGGATACCGGCGTCGCCCGCCGCCCGATCATCGACATGAAGGCCTACGAGGCCGGGCTCAAGGCCCGCATGGACCCGACCGCGAGCATTCTGCAAGGCGTCCACGCCCGCGCCCGCGCCGCACAGGCCCGCATGATCTTTGCCGAAGGCGATGACCCGCGCGTGCTGCGCGCCGCCGTCGCCTATCAGCGCGCCGGTCTGGGCCGGGCGCTGGTGGTGGGCCGCGAACCCGACGTGCGCGAAAAGCTGGAAACCGCCGGTCTGGGCGATGCGGTGCGCGAACTGGAAATCGTCAACGCCGCCAACACCCGCCACCTCGAATCCTACAAGGATTTTCTGTATGGCCGCCTGCAACGTCAGGGCCACGACCGGCAGGATGTCCACCGCCTTGCCGCCCGCGACCGCCATGTGTTCGCCGCGCTGATGTTGGCGCATGGCCACGGCGACGGTCTGGTCACCGGGGCCACGCGCAAATCGGCGCATGTGCTCTCGCTCATCAACCATGTGTTCGACGCTTCGGCCTCGGATGGCGCCGTGGGGGTGACCGCGCTTTTGCACAAAGGCCGCATCGTGCTGATTGCCGACACATTGGTGCACGAATGGCCCGAGGCCGAAGACCTTGCCACCATCGCCCAGCGGGCCGCCGGGGTGGCGCGCAACCTTGGGCTTGATCCGCGCGTCGCCTTCGTGTCGTTCTCAACCTTCGGCTATCCGGTCAGCGAACGCGCCAGCAAGATGCACGAGGCGCCGCTGGTGCTGGACCGGCGCGGGGTTGATTTCGAATACGAAGGCGAAATGACCGTGGATGTGGCGCTGAACATGGATCAGATGGCGCATTATCCGTTCTGCCGCCTGACCGGCCCGGCGAACATCCTGGTGGTGCCCGCCCGCCATTCGGCCAGCATATCGGTCAAGCTCATGCAGGAAATGGCGGGGGCGACGGTGATCGGGCCAATTCTGGCCGGGGTGAAAAAGCCGATCCAGATCTGCTCCACCAGCGCCACGGTGAACGATATCCTGAACATGGCGGTCATGGCTGCCTGCAAGATCGGCTGAAGGCACGGTCCGGGCCACCGGCCCGGACCCGCCCACGCTGGCTGCTACTGCGCCAGCCCTGCGCCAATGGCGACCACCGGGGACAGGATGATGCGGGTGGCGCCCCGCACCGTCAGCACCGCACTCGGCACCAGACCGATCCGCGACGAGGTATCGCGGCCCAACGCCTCATCAATCGCGCCGATCCCGTTCAACAGGCTGATAAGCAACGGCGAATTCGCGGCGGTGAAATGCCCGTCGCCGGTGGAAAACGCGCCGACTTCCAACAATGTCACGTCCAGCCCGGCCAATACGCTCACGTCTTTCAGGTTGCCCAGCCGGGCCTGCTCGCGCGCGATGGTCGCGGACAGCGCAAGCGCCCGGTCGCGGGCCGAGGTGAACACCACAAAGGGTTGCGGCAGCTTTCCGATGGCCTGCGCCTGTGCGCGGAACACGTCGACGTCAATGTCGGGCGACATCAGGATGACACCGCCGATCCGCCGCAACACCATCGAATCGCCCCGGATCGCCAGTTGCCGCAGCGCCTCCATCGTCAGGTGCCCGCCCATCGAATGCGACACAAGCAGGATACGGTCCGCCCCCGCCAACGCCACCTGATGCAGCAGATTTTCCAGGCCATCGCGCGCAAACAGCGCCGAGTCGCGGTCATAGGCATAGCCAAGCGGCTGTGCCCGCGATGGCCAGCTGTAGTGCACCGGCACCCCCGGCAGATCAAGGTCGTGGTTCAGCTGCGCAAAGCGGTAGAGTCCTTCGGCAAAGGTGCTGTTGAAGCCATGCACGAACACCACCGCTTCGCGCATGCCGCGCCTTGTGCCGCGCATCGCCTGCGCCAGCTCCCCCCGGAACGCGGCATCGCTTTCGAATTTCCGTTCGCCCACCGTCACGATGTCGCGTCGCGGGTCCACCTCGCCGCGCGGCGGAGGCAGGGGCAGGGCGCCCGTCGGGCGATCCAAGGGCAACGAGACGTCATGGCGCAGATAACGCGAGGCAAAGCTGCGGTATCCGACAGTCGGCGCGCCGTTGTCGCTTGCCCGCGTCGTGCCGATGAACACCCGCTGCACCACCACACCCTCCGCCGGGGCCTCGGCAAAGCGGATCGTGCCGCGCGGCGTGCACGCCACCAGCACTCCCAACGCAGCAACGATAAGCAGGCGTGCAACCGTCATACCGCTACCGACCACATGCGCGCGGTCCGGTCAATGTGGCGCACCGCGTTCCGCCCCCATATCGCCGGCGCCGGCAAAAATCCGCATTCTACCGGGCACTTCGGGGCCGACGGAGTGCTTCACGTGAAACAATCGTTCCCTCAGGTGATCGGACGTGTCATCGCAAGGCGTCCGGCGCCGTCTCGGGCGCCAGATCCTCAAAATCAAAGGCATCCAGCCGCCGCGCCCGGCGCCCCGCCTTTTCCGCCGAAATCCGGATCTCGTCCACATCCTTCGCGGCAAGCGCGAAATGCCGGTCCAGGTTTTCCACCCGCGCGCCCAGCCGCTCCACATCGCCGTGCAGAAGCGCCAGTTCCTTGCGGATCGCCCCCGCCTGCTCGCGCATCCGGGCATCCTTCAGCACTGCCCGCATGGTGTTGAGCACGGCCATGCAGGTCGTCGGCGACACGATCCAGACCTTCAGCGCAAAGCCTTCGCGCACCACATCCGCGAAGTTGGCGTGCAACTCGGCATAAACCGCCTCGGACGGCAAGAACATCAGCGCCCCATCCGCGGTGGCGCCTTCCACGATATAGCGCTCGGCAATCGCCCGCAGATGCCCGCGCACGGCAGTCCGCAGGGCGCGGCTGGCCTCCTGCACCGCGGCGGGGGTGCGTGCCGCGCGCAGGGCCTCATACCCCTCGAGCGGAAACTTCGCGTCCACCACAATCGGCCCGGGCGGCTTGGGCAGATGGATCAGGCAATCCGCCCGCCGGCCATTCGGCAGCACGGCCTGCAAGGTGTAGCTGTCGGGCGGCAGGGCCTTGAGCACGATGTCATGCAACTGGATCTCGCCAAAGGCGCCGCGCGTCTGCTTGTTCGACAGGATGTCCTGCAACGACAACACATCGCCCGACAGCTTTTCGATATTCGCCTGCGCCCGGTCTATCGTCTCGAGCCGTTGGTGCAGGTCGCCAAGCGACCGCGCGGTCCGCGTCGCAGAGCCCTGCAGGCTTTCGCCCATGCGGGCCTGCACCTCGGCCAACCGCGCTTCCATCAGGTGCAACATCGCCGCCTGCGCCTTGGCTTGCGCGTCCGAGACATGCGCCAAACCGCCCGCCATCCGTTCTTGCCCGTCGCCAAGCGCCTGCACCCTCTGCGCCAGCCACCCCATGTCGTTGCGCAGCGGCTCGGTCGCCCGCGCGGCCCGCGCCGCCGCCCGCAGCGTCAGCAGCAGCATCACCACCAGCACAAGACCCGCTCCCGCCGCCACCACGCGCCAATCGGTCCAACCGATCGCTTGGCCGTCAATGACCATCATGTGCGGCCGAACAACCGCTCGATGTCCGACAGCCGCAGTTCCACATAGGTCGGCCGACCGTGGTTGCACTGGCCCGACAGCGGGGTTGCTTCCATCTCGCGCAACAGGGCGTTCATTTCCTCGGCGCGCATCTGCCGCCCGGTGCGGACCGATCCGTGACAGGCCATCCGGCTCAGGATCGCATCCACGCGCCCTTGCAGCGTGGAAATGCTGTCCTGATCCAACAGTTCATCCAGCAGATCACGGATCAGCGCCGCCGCATCGACCTGCCCCAGAATGGCCGGGGTTTCGCGCACCGCCACCGCACCGCCGCCGAACGGCTCCACCACAAGGCCAAGCCGCGCCAGATCGGGCGCGCGCTCCAGCAACCGCGCCGCCTCGTCCGCGCCCAGCTCCACGATCTCGGGGATCAACAGCGCCTGCGCGGCCACCCCGGCGTCGGCGGCCTGCCGCTTCAGGCGCTCATAGACCAACCGCTCATGCGCGGCATGGGCATCGACGATCACCATGCCGGTCGCGGTCTGGGCGATGATATAATTCTCGTGCACCTGCGCGCGCGCCGCGCCAAGCGGGCGGTCCGCGTCGATCGGCTCTGACACAGGCTCGATTCGGCTCCCAGGCCCTTCGGCAAAGCCCATCGGCGCCTGAAACGCTGTCGCCCGCGCCACCGCGCCGCCCGACGGACGCTCCATCTGATACACGCGCGGCGCAGCGGCGGGCTCGGGCCGCATCGCGCCGAGCGTCGCGCCGCGAACCGTGGACGATGCCCGGTGCCCGGCCCCCGCCAGCGCGTGCCGCAGCGCCGAAACGATCAGCCCGCGTGCCAGCCCCGCATCGCGGAACCGCACCTCGGATTTCGCCGGATGCACGTTCACATCCACAAGCTGCGGGTCGCAGTCCAGAAACAGCACGGCACCCGGATGCCGGTCGCGGCTCAGCACATCGGAATAGGCCGCACGCAGCGCCCCGAACAGCATCCGGTCCAGCACGGGGCGCCCGTTCACGAACAGATACTGCGCCACCGCCGCCCCGCGCGACCATGTCGGCAGCGCGGCATAGC
>JAUXPG010000232.1 GCA_030683915.1 Gemmobacter sp. | reverse complement strand
AGGCGGCGCAAATGGGCGTTCCCGTGGTGCTGCACGAAATGCGGCCCCATGTCGGCACCTTCGCGCACCGCACCGGCAGCTTCGCCGAAATGGTGTGTTCGAATTCCTTCCGGTCGGATGATGACGAACGCAACGCGGTCGGGCTGTTGCATTGGGAAATGCGGGCGGCCAACGGCCTGATCCTCGACGCAGCCACGCGCCACCGCCTGCCTGCCGGTGGCGCGCTGGCGGTGGACCGCGACCCGTTTGCAGAATACGTGACCGAACGGCTCCGCGCGCATCCGCTGGTCGAGGTGTCGCTGGCCGAAGTGACCGAACTGCCGACGACGGGCGACTGGATCATCGCGACCGGGCCGCTGACCTCGGGCGCGCTGGCCGACAGCATCCGCGCGGTGACCGGCGCCGAACACCTTGCCTTCTTCGATGCGATCGCCCCCATCGTGCATGCCGATACCATCGACATGTCGATCGCGTGGCGCCAGTCGCGCTATGACAAGGGCGACACCGAAGAAGAACGCACCGCCTATATCAACTGCCCGATGGACAAGGCGCAGTACGAGGCGTTCATCGACGCCATGCTGGCCGCCGACAAGACCACCTTTCACGAGGGCGAAACGGCGGGCTATTTCGACGGCTGCCTGCCGGTCGAGGTGATGGCCGAACGGGGGCGGGAAACCCTGCGTTTTGGACCGATGAAGCCGGTGGGGCTGACCAACCCGCACACCGGGATCAAGGCACACGCCGTGGTTCAACTGCGCCGCGACAACGCGCTGGGGACGCTCTACAACATCGTGGGGTTCCAGACCAAGATGAAGCATGGCGCGCAGACCAGCGTGTTTCGGATGATCCCGGGTCTGCAGGACGCGTCGTTCGCGCGGCTGGGCGGCATTCACCGCAACACCTTCATCAACTCGCCCACGCTGCTCGACCACAGGATGCGGTTGCGCCCACGCCCCAACATCCGCTTTGCGGGCCAGATCACCGGGGTTGAGGGCTATGTCGAATCTGCGGCGATGGGCCTGCTGGCGGGCCGCATGGCCGCAGCCGAGATCGTGGGCACCGATCTGCCGCCTCCGCCGCGCGAGACCGCAATGGGCGCGCTGCTGGCCCACATCACCGGCGACGCGGATGCCAAGACATTTCAGCCCATGAACGTGAACTTCGGCCTGTTTCCGCCCCTTGACGACGCGCGCGGTGGGCGCAAAGGCCGCAAGGACCGCTACAAGGGCTATACCGACCGCGCGAAAGAGGCATTCACCGCATGGCTGGCGGCCTGACCAAGGGCGCCCCCGCCCCGGCCCCCGCGCCGGGGCCCCTGCCCCAATCCCCACCGGCCCGGAACGTGGAGGTCCCGGGTCGAGCCCGGGACGGGGTCACATGACCTTCGTGACCCGATTTGCCCCGTCACCGACCGGACCGCTGCACCTTGGCCACGCCTATTCCGCGCTGCTTGCGCACGACATGGCCCGCGCTGCAGGCGGGCGGTTTCTTTTGCGGATCGAAGACATTGATCCCCAGCGCAGCAAACCTGCATGGGAAGCGCAACTGATCGACGATCTGGCCTGGCTTGGCATCCGGTGGGACGCCCCGCCCGTGCGCCAGTCCGACCGAAAATCGGCCTATGCCGACGCGCTGGACCGGCTATGGGCCTGCGACCATCTTTACCCCTGCACCTGCACCCGGCGCGATATCGACGCCGCGCTTGGCGCCCCGCAGGAAGGCGCGCCCCACCACGGCCCTGATGGCCCGGTCTATCCCGGCACCTGCCGCGGCCGGCACTGCGGCGGCCAACGCTGTTCAACCGCGCCCCGCCCGACTGACATGCACCTGCGGCTTGACATGGCGCGCAGCATCGGCGCGATGGACGACCGCGATGGCCTGTCGCGCGGCCTGACCTTCCTGGAAACCGGCCCGGACCACGCTGGCGAAGTTTTCACCCCGGAAGGCCGCTACAAAACCGAAATCGGCGACATCGTGCTGGCGCGGCGGGATTTCGGCACCTCCTACCATCTGTCGGTGGTGGTGGACGATGCCGCGCAAGGCATCACCCATGTGACACGCGGCGCCGACCTGTTCGAGGCCACGGCAATCCACGTTCTGCTTCAGCGGTTGCTCGGCCTGCCCACACCCACCTACCACCACCACCGCCTGATCCGGGACGACGCGGGCAAGCGGCTGGCCAAACGTGACGACGCCCGCGCGCTGTCAAAATACCGGGCCGAAGGCGCCACCCCGCAGGATATCCGTCGCATGGTCGGCCTGCCATGACGGCGGCTCGTCGCTCTGTTCCGCATCCCCCCGCTGGGAGCGCCCCCGACGCCCGCGCGCCTGTCAGGCGATGGGCTGCGCGATTTCCACCTCATCCCCTGCCCGCACGGCGGTATAGAAACACGAGCGGCGGTTGGTGTGGCAGGCCGGCCCCGTCTGATCGACCAACAGCAGCAGGCAATCGCGGTCACAATCCACCCGCATCTCGACCAAACGCTGCACGTGGCCCGAGGTTTCGCCCTTGGCCCAGAACGCCCCGCGCGACCGCGACCAATAGGTGACCTGCCCCGACCCGAGCGTGCGCGCGAGGCTGGCCGCGTTCATCCACGCCATCATCAGCACCTCGCCCGTGGCATGATCCTGCGCAATCGCCGGGATCAGACCGTTCACATCATACGTCAGACTGGCCGGATCAAAGGGCATGGCATCTTTCCTCGCGCGGTTGCAGGGCCTATCTATAGGGCGACCACCCCGGAGAAAAGCCATGAGCGATGCCGACCTGATGAAGCTCTATTCCGGCCGAATCCTCGCGCTGGCCGCCGACATCCCCCACACCGGGCGTTTGGCGACCCCGCAGGCCAGTGCCAAGCGCCGATCGCCACTTTGCGGTTCGACGGTGACGGTGGACGTGTCCCTGCAGGGCGACCGCGTGGCCGAGTTCGCACAGGACGTGAAAGCCTGTGCACTGGGTCAGGCAGCGGCGGCGGTGGTGGGCGCGGCGATCATCGGGCGCACACGGGCCGAGGTGGAGCGCGCCCGCGACCAGTTGTCGGCCATGCTGGCCGGCGGCCCGGTGCCAGACGCGCCGTTCGACGGGTTGGAAGTGTTGATCCCCGCGCGCGAGTTCAAGAACCGCCACGCCTCGATCCAGCTGGCGCTGCAAGCGGCGTCCGAGGCGATTGCCGCCGCCGAATCCCGCGCGGCCTGAGAGGCAACGCACAAAAAAACCGCCGCCGGCGCTGGGGGCGCGGGCGGCGGCAAGGGGCGTCTGTCGGGGCAGGCGCGGCGGGGACAGGTCGCCACGCGAAAACAGAACGCAGGCAGGTCAGAACGTGGTCAGGTGCAAGGCGCCGATCAACAGGGCGAACAGGACCGCGACGCCGGCCGCATCCTGGATCAGATGGCGGCGGGACCGGGCGGCAATGGCGAAAGCGTCGGCGATCATGTCGGGCCTCCTTGCTGGTGTTGCCTGATTGTTCCCATTCTCTCCCGCATCCGTCAAGAACTTTTTAAGAACATATCAGAACAAAACGCGACTCAGGCCCGGCGCAGGTAATAGGCGGTTGCACCGGCGACGGGTTCGGACGCCAGCAGCGTGTGCCCGGATTCGCGTGCAAAATGCGGCATGTCCACCACCGCGGCAGGGTCGGTTGCCAGCACGCGCAGCACCTGACCGGGCGCCATCGCCAGCAGCGCCTTACGGGCCCGCAGCACCGGCAGCGGGCACAACAGGTCCCGCGCGTCGACTTCGCGGTCATGGTTCATGGCCGTCGGCCCCCCGTGCTGTGCGCGCGACAGGCCCGGCGCACCGGGCCTGACACACATTCGGTTCAGACCCCAAGGCACCAGCGCAGCACGGCCTTTTGCGCGTGCAGACGGTTTTCCGCCTCGTCGAAGATCACCGAATGCGGACCATCCATCACATCGCTTGTTGCCTCGTCGTTGCGGTGGGCTGGCAGGCAATGCATGAACAGCGCGTCGGGTTTCGCGCGGTTCATCAGGGCGGCGTTCACCTGATAGGGGCGCAACTGGTTGTGGCGGCGTTCCTTGGCCGATTCCGGGTCGTGCATGCTGACCCAAGTGTCGGTCACCACCAGATCGGCGCCCTGCACGGCAACGGCCGGATCGCGTTCGATGGTCACACGCACGCCCTTCTCGCGGGCGAATTTCAGCGCCGCATCCTCGGGGTCCAGCGTGGGCGGCCCGGTGAAGGTGAAATCGAACCCGAATTGCCCGGCCGCATGCAGGAACGACGCGCAGACGTTGTTGCCGTCGCCGGCCCAGACAACCTTTTTCCCGGCAATCGGGCCGCGATGTTCTTCGTAGGTCATCACGTCGGCCATGATCTGGCAGGGATGGGTGCGGTTGGTCAGTCCGTTGATCACCGGCACGGTGGCGTGTTCGGCCATCTCCAGCAGCGACGCTTCATCGAAAGTCCGGATCATGATGAGATCGACATAGCGCGACAGCACGCGGGCGGTATCGGCAATGGTTTCGCCGTGGCCCAGCTGCATTTCCTTGCCCGACAGCACCATGGTTTCGCCACCCATCTGGCGCACGCCAACATCAAAGCTGACGCGGGTGCGGGTGGATGGTTTCTCAAAGATCAGTGCGACCATGTGCCCCGCAAGCGGTTGCTCGGCGTCGCGGGTGCCGCGCGGCAGGCCGTTGCGCGCGGCCTTCATCGCGTGGGCGCTGTCGATCATCTGGCGCAGCGCGGCCGGATCGGTGGTATGCAGGTCGAGGAAATGGGTCATGTCGGGCTTTCTGGCCGGCGCCGGAGCGCTTTGCGCGCCCCGGACTCCCCGCAGGGTATTTGAGGAAAAAGAAAGGTTTCAGGTGTCGAGACGGGCGGCGGCACGGTCGAGCCGGGCCAACGCCTCGGCAATGTCGGCGTCGGTCAGGGTCAGCGGCGGCAGCAGTCGGATCACGTTGTCAGCGCCCGGCACGGTCAGCACGTGTTCGGCATATCCGGCCTTGACCACATCGGTGTTGGGCGCCTTGCATTTCAGCCCCAGCATCAGGCCCTGCCCACGCACGGCCTCGAACACCTGCGGGTGGCTGCCGACCAGCCCTTCCAACCCCTGCCGGAACAGGGATGCCTTGCGGTTCACCTCGGCCAGAAAGGCGGGGTCGGCAATGGTTTCCATCACCGCAACCCCGACCGCACAGGCCAGCGGGTTGCCGCCATAGGTTGACCCGTGGGTGCCCGCGACCATGCCGGAGGCGGCGCGTTCGGTGGCCAGCACCGCGCCGAGGGGAAAGCCACCGCCGATGCCCTTGGCCACCATCATGATGTCAGGGGTGATACCGGCCCATTCGTGGGCAAACAGCCGCCCGGTCCGGCCCATGCCGCACTGCACCTCGTCAAGAATCATCAGCACGCCATGCTGGTCACACAGATCGCGCAGGCCCTTCAGGCAGGCATCGGGCAAGGGGCGGATACCGCCTTCGCCTTGAATCGGCTCGATGATCACCGCCGCCACGTCAGGCCGGGCGATGGCGGCGGTCAGCGCCTCGTGGTCGCCGAAGGCCAGATGGACGAAGCCTGGCATCAGCGTGCCAAACCCCTTGGTCATCTTTTCACCGCCCGCCATGGCAATGGCGCCGGTGGACCGGCCATGAAACGCGCCGTCAAACGCTATGATGGTCTGGCGCTCGGGTTGCCCCGCATCGTAATGGAACTTGCGGGCCATCTTGATGGCCAGTTCCGCCGCCTCGGTGCCGGAGTTGGTAAAAAACACCGTGTCAGCAAAGGTGTGTTCGACCAGCAGGTCCGCCAGCCGCTTTTGGTTCGGGATCTCATAGAGGTTCGAGGTGTGCCACAGCTTGCCCGCCTGTTCGGTCAACGCCGCCACAAGGGTCGGGTTGGCATGGCCAAGGGCGTTCACCGCGATGCCGGCCCCCAGATCAAGATAGCGGTCCCCGGTGGTGGTGACCAGCCAGGCGCCGGACCCCGAGTCAAAGGCCATGGGGGCGCGGTTGTAGGTGGGCAGGACGGAAGTGATCATGGTGAAGTCCCTGATAGGAAGCCCAAGTCGTGCCAAAGGCGCGCGGGGCTGTCAACGTCGGCAGGCGGTGATGAAGCGGGGAGTTGGCCCGACACGCGGGCCGGGCGCGCCGGAAGGGCGCGGCGACGCGGTCAACGTCGGCGTCGGGGCAGGTGGAAAGGGCGTGCCGCGATGGTCATGGCGCATGGCATAGCTCGGCCAAAGCCGTCGTGCAAGGGGCATCCCGTCAACGCCCCGCCGCCCACAAAAGCGCGCCGGAGTGTCGCCCGTGGTGGGGAGGAATGTCGGTCCCCGGGCGCTGCACGGGCGCGCGCGAGCGGCCAGCCGCCTCCCCTGCCCGCTGCGGCGCGCGCCGTGACAGGGCGGAATGCCGCCCATTGTCAGCCCGCACCGGGGCGCAAGCGAGGGCCGGTCACGCAGATTGCGCGCCGCAGTTGCCCCGGACGAGCGGTCGGCGCTTGATCTCGGGGCGTGGGACTTGTATCCGGTGCCGTCGCCACTAGACTATAGCCGATCACCCGGAACGCGAGGTTTCCCCCATGACCTGGACCGACGAGCGCGTCGAAACACTCAAGCGCATGTGGACCGAAGGTCAATCGGCCAGCCAGATCGCCAAGGAATTGGGCGGCGTGACCCGCAATGCCGTGATCGGCAAGGTGCACCGTCTGGGCCTGTCGAACCGTGTGCCCGGTGCAGGCGCCGAAGCTGAGGCCGAGACTTCGCCCGAACCAGCGGTCCTGCATGACGAGGCGCCCGAAGACCCCGTGGTCAGCCCCGCGCCGCCCCCGCCGATGCGTGAGCCCGAGCCGGTGACCGCTGCCGCCGCTGCGCCCGCGCCCGTGTCGGTGCCCGCGATGCGCAAGGTGATCGTGCCCGCCGGCCAGCCGCTGCCGCCGCAGCCCGCGCTGAACGAAATCAGCCCCGAGGCGCTGGCCTCGGTGCGCGAGGTTGAAAAGCGCGCGCGCCGGCTGACGCTGATGGAACTGACCGAGCGCACCTGCAAATGGCCGATCGGCGACCCTGCGACCGACGACTTCTGGTTCTGCGGCCTGCCGTCGCAACCGGGCAAGCCCTATTGCGATGCCCATGTCGGCGTGGCCTTCCAGCCGATGAGCGCCCGGCGCGACCGTCGCCGCTGACGCCTTGGCAGCAGGTCAGCGGGCAGCGCGGAGCGGGGGTTTTGCACCCCCGCACCCCCGCAGGATATTTGGATCGAAGCGAAATCAGGCGCCGTCGAGCATGCGGTCCGCGCTCGCGTCGAACAGGGTGCGCGCGTAGGACGTGGTCATCCGGGCCGCTGCCAGATCGTCGCGCGCCAGTTCCTCGACCGCGCGGCCATGCTGCATGACCAGCACGCGGTCGCACATGTGATCAATCACCGCAAGGTCATGCGACACCATCAGGAATGTCAGTCCGCGTTCCGCCCGCAAGCGATTGAGCAGGTTGAGGGTTTCTGCCTGCACCGAGGCGTCGAGCGCGCTGGTGGGTTCGTCGAGCAGCAGGATTTCCGGTTGCAGCATCAGGGCGCGCGCGATGGCGACACGCTGGCGCTGTCCGCCTGACAACTGGTGCGGAAAGCGGAAGCGGAAGGTCGGGTCCAGCGCCACGTCGCGCAGCGCCTGCACCACGCGGGCGTCGGTGTTGCCCACACCGTGGATGGCCAGCGGTTCGGAAAGGGTCCGGTCGATGGTGTGGCGCGGGTGCAACGAGGAATAGGGGTCTTGGAACACCATCTGGACGCGGGCCGAAAACCCCTTGCCGCGCGGGGTTTTCAATGGCTCGCCTCCGATGCGGACGGTGCCACCCGAGATGGGCGCCAACCCGCAGATCGCCCGCAGGATGGTGGATTTGCCCGACCCCGACTCGCCCACCAGCCCGTAACTTTCGCGCGCCGCGACCTGCAGGGACACATCCTGCACCGCCTTGACGATGCGGTCCCCCGCGTCGAAATGCACCGAGAGGTTATCGATCTCGATCAGCGCCATATCACGCCTCCGCCCATGTGCCGGACCTGTCGAGCGAGGGCAGCGGTTCGCGCGGCCCCCCGATGCGCGGCAGGCAGTTGAGCAGACCGCGCGTATAGGGATGGCGCGCCGCCATCAGGTTGCCCGCTTGCACCTCTTCGACGACACGGCCCTTGTACATGACCAGCACCCGGTCGCAGAATCGCGCCACCAGCCGCAGGTCGTGGGAAATGAAGATCAGCCCCATGCCCCGGGTTTTCACCAGATCGTCCAGGATCTTGAGCACCTCGGCCTGCACTGTCACGTCAAGCGCGCTGGTGGGTTCGTCCGCGATGAGCAGATCGGGGTTCGGGATCAGCATCATCGCGATCATCACGCGCTGGCCCATGCCGCCCGACAACTCGTGCGGCCAGGCCTCCATCACGCGCTCGGGGTCGCGGATCTGCACGGCCTGCAGCGCCTCGATGGCCTTTTTGCGCGCGTCGCCGGCGCCCAGACGGTCGCGCAGACGCAGCCCCTCGGTCAATTGGCGGCCCACCTTCATCACCGGGTTCAGCGAATATTTCGGGTCCTGCATGACCATCGCCATGCGCGGTCCGCGCAAGGCGCGCATCTCGCGTTCCGAGGCGCGCAGAAGGTCAATCCCGTCAAAGCGCATCTCGTCCGCCTCGATCCGGCCCGGCGGGCGGATCAGCCGCAGCATGGAGCGCCCGGTCATGGTCTTGCCCGATCCTGATTCGCCCACGATCCCAAGGCGTTCGCGGCCCAGCGTGAAGGACACCCCCCGCACCGCCTCGACCCGGCCTGCCTCGGTATCGAAGGTGACGCGCAGGTTTTTGACCGACAAAAGGCTCATTTCGCGGTGCTCCTTGGGTCCAGCACATCGCGCAGACCGTCGCCCAGCAGGTTGAACCCGAGCGACACCACAAAGATGGCCAGACCGGGCATCGTGGCGACCCACCACTGCTCGAACAGGAACTTGCGCCCCGACGAAATCATCAGACCCCATTCCGGCATCGGAGGCTGCACGCCAAGCCCCAGAAACCCAAGGCCCGCCGCCGTCAGGATCACGCCCGCCATGTCCAGCGTGACGCGGATGATGACCGAAGGCAGGCACATCGGCATGATGTGGCCCCAGACGATGCGCGACGGCCCCGCCCCTTGCAGGCGTACCGCGGCGATGTAGTCAGAGTTGCGCACGGTCAGGGTTTCGGCGCGCGCCACCCGGGCATAGGGTGGCCACGAGGTCAGCGCGATGGCCAGCACCGCGTTCTCGATCCCCGGTCCGAGCACCGCGACCAGCGCCAGCGCAAGGATCAGTTTCGGGAAGGCGAGGAAGATGTCGGTGATCCGCATCAGCACCTGATCGACCCAGCCCCCGGCATACCCCGAGACCGTGCCGACCAGTAGGCCGAACACCGGCGCCGTCACAGCCACCAGCGTCACGATATACAAGGTCACGCGGGCGCCGTAGACCACGCGGGAAAAGATGTCGCGGCCGAATTCGTCGGTTCCCATCAAGTGACCATTGGTCATCGGACGCAACAGGCGCTGCGACAGGTCCTGCGCGATCGGATCGTGCGTGGCGATCCATGGCGCGAAGGCCGCCATCAGCAACAACACCGCAACGATGGTCAGACCCACCATCGCCAACGGGTTGCGGCGCATGCGAAGCCAACCAAGCCACGCCTGACCGGCCCGCGCCTGCAGGCGCGACGATGGCGAATGGTCGCGCAGCCATGTGGTCAAAGTGGTCATGGCGTTCCCTTCATTTCGCGCGCGGATCGACAAGGCGGTACAAAACGTCGCTGAGCATGTTCAGCCCGACGAAGACCGCCCCCACCACCACCGTTCCGCCCAGCACCGCCGGCATGTCGGCGTTGAACAGCGCATTGGTGATGTAAAGGCCCAGGCCCGGCCAGGCGAAGACGGTCTCGGTCAGCACCGAACCTTCGAGCAGGTTGGCATAGCTCAGCGCGATCACGGTGATCAGCGGCACCATCACGTTTTTCAGCGCATGCACCCAGATCACCCGCCATTCCGGCATGCCCTTGACGCGGGCGGTGGTGATGTATTCCTGACTGAGTTCGTTCATCATGAAACTGCGGGTCATGCGGCTGATGTAGGCCATCGAATAATAGCCCAGCACTCCGGCGGGCAGGATGATGTGGCTGACCGCGTTGGCGAAGATGTCCCACTTTCCGGCGAGTGCGGTATCGACAAGGATCATGCCGGTCACCCGGGGCACGTCGAATTCGAACATCATCTCGAATCCGCTGTCCAGACGGCCAGGCCCCCCGACCCAGCCCAGAATACCGTAGAACAACAAAAGCCCCATCAGCCCCAACCAGAACACCGGCATCGAGTAACCGGCCAGACCGATAAGCCGCACCAGTTGGTCGATCCATGTTCCCGGTCGGGTCGCAGCCAGCACGCCTGCGGGCACCCCGGCCAGGACGCCAAAGATCGTGGCGATGGTTGCCAGTTCGAGCGTGGCCGGGAACACCCGCGCCACGTCTTCGGCCACCGGACGGCGGGTCAGCAACGATTGTCCGAGGTCCCCCTGCACGGCGTTCATCACATAGATGCCGAACTGTTCCCACATCGGGCGGTCCAGACCCAGCCGCGTGCGGGCGGCCTCGATCTGCGCCTGACTGGCGCGTTCGCCGACGATGGAGAGCACAGGGTCGATGGGCACGACGCGGCTGATCACGAAGGTGACCAGCAGCAGACCAAGGAATGTGGCTGCAAGCGCCAGCAAAAGGCCCGCAAAGCCTTTGGCACGACGCTTCAGCCGCGACGGCGCGCGGGGGGAGATGTCTGTGGTGCTCATGGGGCAACGGGCGGCGCCCCCCGGTTCAGGGCGGGGGGCGCCTGCCAGCTTACTTCGTGGTCAGCCAGTAGGTCACGCCATCCAGCGTGCCACCCGTGTGGAAGCCCTGCACGTTCGCGCGCATCGCGGTCTGCGCGATGGACTGGAACATCGAGATGAAGGCCGAAGTGTCGCGGTGCTTTTGCTGGATTTCCTGATACATCGCGCGGCGCTTTTCAGTGTCGCGTTCCTGCACTGCCGCATCCACCATTCCCGTCAACTCGCCCGGATCATAGGCGTTGCGCCATGCCAGCACGCCCGTCAGCTTGGCGTCATCGGTGTTGTTGGGGTTCCACGCAAAGGTCGAGGCGTTGGTGTGCGGATCGGGGTAATCAGGGCCCCAGGCCTGCAGCGTGATCTCGTGGTTGCGGGCGCGGTAATCGCCCAGCACTTCAGCCCCGGCGCCCGGCTTTAGTTCGACCTTGATGCCTGCCTGCCCCAGCGTGTTCTGGATGGCCTGCGCCATTTCCAGCCGCGCCGGGTCGTTGCGGACCGACAGCGTGGTGGTGAACCCGTCGGGGAAGCCCGCCTCGGCCAGCAGCGCCTTGGCCTTGGCCACATCGAAGGTGTAGGGCGTGTCTTCCAGCGCGCCCAAATAGCCGCGCGGCAGGAACGACTGCTGCACGATCATCTGCCCCTTGAGGAAGCTGTTCACCATCCCGTCATAGTCGACCAGATAGCGCATCGCCTCCAGAACCTTGGGGTTGTTCAGCGGCTCTTTCTTCTGGTTCATCGCAAGGTAGTAGATGTACCCGTCAAGGTCGTCCATCACCTGCAGGTCGGCATTGCCCGAGATGCCTTCGATGTCGGTGGTGCTCAGCCCGCGGGCCACGTCGATGTCGCCCTTTTCCAGCAGCAGGCGCTGGGTGGCGGGTTCCGAAACGTGGCGCATGAACACGCGCTTGAGTTTCGCATCACCGCGCCAATGCCCTTCGCGGGCCTCAAGCACATAGCTGTCCTGCGGCTTGTAGCTGCGCAGCACATAGGCGCCCGTCCCGGCCGAGTTGGACTTGAGCCATTCGTTGCCCATGTCGCCGTTGACCTCATTGGCCATGACGGTCTTCATGTCGATCACCGAGGCCAGCTGCGCGGTCAGGCAGTTGAACACCATCGACGGCGCAAACGGCTTGGCGATGGTCATCACGACAGAGTCGCCTTCGGCGCGTATCATCTGTTCGACGTTATCGGCCTTCAGGCCGAACTGGGTCAGGATGAACGCCGGGGTCTTGTCCAGCTTGACCACGCGCTGCAAGGACCAGGCGGCATCCGCCGCCGTGACCGGATTGCCCGACGAGAAGGTGACACCGGATTTCATCTTGAACGTGAAGGTCAGGCCATCGTCGCTGACCGACCAGCTTTCGGCCAGACCGGGCACCAGTTCGCCCGGCTTGAGCGGGTCAAGTTCAACGAGCGTGTCATAGACGTTGTTGATCAGGTCGGTGCCCGAGAATTCAAAGGCTTCGGCCGGGTCGATCGACACGATGTCGTCGATGCCGTCGGCAATGACCAGCGTATCAGCCGGCGTGGCGGCCATCAGCGCGGCGGGCGCGGCGCCCAGCATGAGCGCGGCGGCGAAGGCCAGCCCGGTTTTACGGAACGGGGAAACGGACGTCATGGGCAACTCCCTTGGTGCGGATTGTTTTTCCGGTTTTTTGCGGCTCGTTGGAACATTGCCCCTCGAACCTGTTCCCACATCCGGCGCCGGATCGCCCCGCTTGTCAACCCCGGGCAAATCGGGTCCCATCGCGCGACCTGCGGAAAGGAACGCCCGACATGCCCCTGCAATCGGTCTTCGATGGCCACAACGACCTGCTTTTGCATCTTCACGCCACGGGCGACCTGCACGGCGAAAGCTTTGTTTCCGGGCGTGACGGGGCGCTGGATCTGGCGAAATGCCGGGCGGGCGGCTTTGCTGGCGGGTTCTTTGCCATCTGGGTGCCCGGCACCGACCGTACCGGCCCCGGACGCGGCGCGCCGGTGGACCCCGAGGCCGCGCGCCGCGTCACGCTCGACATGGCGGCGATTCTGCTGCGCCTGACGCGCGCGCACCCCGATCTGATTCGGCTGTGCACCACCGCCGACGCGATGGAACAGGCGCGGGCGGATGGTGCCATTGCCGCCTTGATGCATCTGGAAGGGGCCGAAGGCATCGGCGCCGATCTGACCGAACTTGAGGTGTTGCACGCCGCCGGACTGCGCAGTCTGGGCCCGGTCTGGTCGCGGTCCAACATCTTTGGCCACGGCGTCCCGTTCCGGTATCCCTCCACGCCCGACATCGGCCCTGGACTGACCGACGCCGGGCGGCGGCTCGTCGCGGAATGCGATCGGCTGGGCGTGCTGATCGACCTCAGCCACCTGAACGAGGCCGGGTTCGACGACGTGGCGCGCATCACCACCCGCCCTTTGGTGGCGACGCATTCGAACGTCCACGCCCTGTCAGCCCAAAGCCGCAACCTCACGGACCGGCAGCTTGACATAATCCGCGCCTCCGGCGGCGTGGTGGGGTTGAACTTCGGCTGCCAGTTCCTGCGCCCCGACGGCCAGCGCCGGTCGGACACGCCGCTTGACTTTGCCGTGCGCCACCTTGCCGCCTTGGTGGACCGTCTCGGCCCCTCCGGGGTGGCGCTGGGGTCGGATTTCGACGGCGCGCTGATGCCCGATGCCATTGAAACCGCTGCAGGACTGCCCGCGCTGGTGCAGGCGATGGCCGATGCGGGCTTCGGTGCCGACCTGATTGACGCCATCTGCTGGCGCAACTGGGTCGACCTGATCCGCCGCACCATCGGCTGACATCCCTTGGTCAGGATCAGCTTGCCCTGCCGGGTGATCCGCGCGCCGCGCCCCCTTGCCCGACCGGAAAACTTCAGCGCGCCTGTAACATCCGCGCCCCGCCCGCGAAAGGACCCGAGATGAACCGGCAAACAGCGGATCAGGATTGGGACGCGCTGATGCGTGCGGCTATGGCGGGCGACGCCAGGGCCTATGCCCGTTTTCTGCATGCGGTGACGCCGGTTCTGCGCGGCGTGGTGCGCGCACGGGGGGCCGCCCTTGGTGCGGCGGGGTGCGAGGACATCGTGCAGGAGGTGCTCTTGGCCATCCATCTCAAACGCCACACCTGGCGGACCAAGGACCCGATCCGCCCGTGGCTTTATGCGATCACCCGCCACAAGGTGACCGACGCGTTCCGCGCCCGCGGCGCGCGCCTGACTGTCCGTGTCGAGGATTTCGCCGATATCCTTGTCGCGCCGCCCGATCCCGACCCGACCGAGGCGCGCGACATCGACCGCATGATCGCCCTGCTCGACCCCCGCGCCGCCGACATCGTGCGCGGAATCGGCCAGAACGGCGACACCATTGCGCAAACTGGGCTGCGGCTTGGTCTGACCGAAGGTGCGGTGCGCGTGGCGCTGCACCGCGCGTTGAAACGGCTGGCGGACCTGCGCGAAAGGCACATGACATGAAGACCGAAGACCTGATCGCCGCGCTCAGCGCTGACGCCACGCCGGGTGCCGCGCCCGAAGGGGGCCTGCCGTGGATGCTGGCCGCGCTGGCGCTGGCGGGGGGCGTGTTCTACGCGGCCTTCGGCCTGCGCGCCGACCCGATGGCGGCGCTGGCGCCCTTTACCCTGCCCAAGACGCTGCTGCCGCTGGCCTTGGGCGCGCTGGCGCTGGCATTGGCGTTTCGCGCTGCCCGACCCGGCCAATCCGCCGGGCCCCTGCCCGCGCTGATGCTGGCCGTTCCGGCCGTCGCCGCCGCCACCGCGCTGCTGCGGCTGGTCCAGACCGACCCGGCCGGTTGGGCGATGCAGGCCACCGGCAAGACGATGGTGCCGTGCCTTGTGACCATCCCCCTGCTGGCCCTGCTCCCGCTTGCTGCGTTGCTGGGTGCATTGCGCCGGGGGGCGCCCCTATCGCCCGCGCGGGCCGGGCTTGCGGCGGGACTGGCTGCCGGGGGCCTTGCCGCCACGCTATATTCCCTGCACTGCACCGAGGACAGCCCGCTGTTCTGGGCCTTGTGGTATTCCACCGGCATCGCCATCAGCGGCGCCCTTGGCGCGGTGGCCGGGCACCGCGTTCTGCGCTGGTAGCATCAGCGCGCGGGGGAGGTCCGGCAGGGGGCGGACGCCCCCTCCGGCGGCGCGCGGGGCCGGCCCCGCAGGCGTGTGCGCCCCCTCGATGGGGGCGCGCACGCCTGTTTGGCTACAAGACATACCGCCCAAGATCCGCCGACCGCGCCAGCGCGCCGACCTGCGCCTCGACAAAGGCACCGTCCACCACCACCGATTCGCCACTGCGGTCAGGGGCGGCATAGGACAGGTCCTCGAACACCCGTTCCATCACCGTATAAAGCCGCCGGGCGCCGATGTTCTCCACCGTGCGGTTGACCTCGGCCGCGACCCGCGCCAGCGCGTCGATGCCATCGTCCGTAAAACTCACCCCAACCCCTTCGGTCGCCATCAGTGCGGCATATTGCAGGGTCAGGGCATTTTCCGTCTCGGTCAGGATGCGGCGGAAATCCCCCTCGGTCAGCGGTTTCAACTCCACCCGGATTGGCAGACGGCCCTGCAATTCGGGCAACAGATCAGACGGCTTGGCAACATGGAACGCCCCCGACGCGATAAACAGGATGTGGTCCGTCTTGACCGGGCCCAGCTTAGTCGACACCGTCGTGCCTTCGATCAGCGGCAACAGGTCGCGCTGCACCCCTTCGCGGCTGACATCGGCACCCCGCGTATCAGCCCGGGCCGCCACCTTGTCGATCTCGTCGATGAACACGATGCCCGATTCCTGCACCGACTCCAGCGCCGCCGCCTTTACCGCCTCGTCATCCAGAAGCTTGTCGGCCTCCTCGGTCAGCAACAACGCGTGGCTGTCGGCGACCGTCATCCGCTTGCGAACCCGACGCCCGCCCAGCAGCTTGCCCAGCATGTCCTGCATACCCTGCATCTGGCCTTCCATGCCGGGCATGCCCATCGGCATCGCCATCGCGGGCGGGGCATCGGCGACATCCAACTCAATCATGGTCTGATCCAGTTCGCCGGACCGCAAGCGCCGGCGGAACATTTCGCGCGTCTGCTCGCGTGCCTCGGGACCGGCCAGCGCGGCTATCACCCGCTCCTCCGCCGCAGCCTGGGCCCGCGCCTGTACCGCCTCGCGCATCCGCGCACGGGTTTCCGCCAAGGCCACATCGGCCAGATCGCGGATGATGCTGTCGACATCCCGCCCCACATAGCCGACCTCGGTGAACTTCGTCGCCTCGACCTTCAGGAACGGCGCCTGCGCGAGTTTCGCCAGACGGCGGCTGATTTCGGTTTTCCCGACGCCGGTGGGCCCGATCATCAGGATGTTCTTCGGGTGGACCTCTTCGCGCAGGACAGGGTCCAACTGCCGCCGCCGCCAGCGGTTGCGCAACGCCACCGCCACCGCGCGCTTGGCCTCGGCCTGTCCGATGATGAAACGGTCAAGCTCGGATACGATCTCGCGCGGGGTCAGGTCGGTCATGGGCTGGCTCCTATGGCCGGGGGGTGCGGCAGAGATACGCACGGGAGGTGGGGATTTGAAGGGGGGCGTCCCTTCAGGGCGCAGCGATGGTTTCCACCGTCAGCCGCCCGTTGGTATAGACGCAGATGTCGGCGGCAATCGCCATCGCCTTGCGCGCCACGGCTTCGGCGTCAAGGTCAGACTCCATCAGCCCACGGGCCGCAGCCAGCGCATAGTTGCCGCCCGACCCGATCGCGGCCACGTCGTGTTCGGGTTCCAGCACATCGCCCGCTCCGGTGATGACAAACACCCCT
>JAUXPG010000204.1 GCA_030683915.1 Gemmobacter sp. | reverse complement strand
GTTTTTTGAAAAGCCCCGGGTTGCCGCGCTGTCGGGCGGGCGGTTGCGGCTGATGCAGGGGCCGATCGACCTTGTGCTGCGCGCCGAGGGGCCGGGGGCGGCGGCGGCGCACCAGCGGGCGGTGGCGCGGTTTGCCGGACTGCTGGCCGAGGTGGCGGCGGAGTTGCCGCTGTTGCGCGCGCCCGCCGGAACAGGCCCGGCGCTGACCGGGATTCCGGGCCGGATGCAGGCCGCCTGCGCCGGGTTCGACGTGTTCGTGACGCCGATGGCAGCCGTTGCAGGTGCCGTGGCCGAAGCCGTGCTGGAAGCGATGCGCGGGCCGGGTGTGCGGCGCGCCTTTGTCAACAACGGCGGGGACATCGCGCTCTGGGCCGCACCCGGGGCAGAGCCGTTCCGCATCGGGCTGGTGAGTGCCCTTGCGACTGGCGCGTCGCCGGGGTGGCTGGCGGTGCCGGGCGGCGGGGTGGCGACAAGCGGCTGGCCGGGGCGCAGCCACTCGCTGGGCATTGCCGATGCCGTGACCGTGCTGGCCGGAACGGCGGCGGTGGCCGATGTGGCGGCGACGCTGATCGCCAATGCCGTCGATCTGCCGGGCCACGCGGGGATCCGGCGGGCGCGGGCCTGTGATCTTGCGCCCGACAGCGACCTTGGGTGCCGCCTTGTGACCCAAGCCGTGCCGCCCCTGACCCCGCCCGAGATCGCCACCGCGCTGGACGCGGGCGAAGCCTTTGCCCGCCGTCTGGTCGCACAGGCGCGCATCACGGGTGCTGCGTTGGCCGTGCAGGGCACCCTGCGGCTGGTGGGCCGCGTTCCCTTTCATCCGCATGAGCGAGGTTCCCATGCCTGAGGTCATTTTGCGCAAACAGGCGCTGATCCGCGAAGAGGTGTTCCACGAAGGTGGCCCGCGCGCCGCGCGCCCGCTGGTGCGGCTGGCCATGATCAGCGTCATCGCCAACCCCTTTGCGGGGCGCTATGAACCTGACATCGCCGGGTTCATGGACGATCTGAAGCCCCTCGGCCTTGCCATGGCGCAGCGGATGGTGGCGGAGCTTGGCGGTGATCCTGCCGTCGTGCAGGGCTATGGCAAGGGTGCCATCATCGGAAGCGCCGGCGAGATCGAACATGGCGCGCTTTGGCATGCGCCGGGGGGCTATGCCATGCGCGAGGCTCTGGGCGGTGCGCTCGCCATCGTTCC
This sequence comes from Gemmobacter sp., assembly GCA_030683915.1. Classification (GTDB taxonomy): domain Bacteria; phylum Pseudomonadota; class Alphaproteobacteria; order Rhodobacterales; family Rhodobacteraceae; genus Wagnerdoeblera. Next base: position 2,949 of record JAUXPG010000204.1, on the reverse strand, counting down.
GTCGACCAAGAAGGTGGGCGGTGTGGGCGCACGGCTGGACGTGCCGGTGACGCATGTCGATGCGTCCTATGTCCGCAGCCATTTCGACGGCATGGAGGTTGGCGTGCCCGACGGCCCCAAGGCCGACGAGATGGCGCTGGTTCTGGTGATGACCACCGGCGCGCGGGTGCATGCGCGGGTGGGCGGGTTGCAGGCCGACCAGATTTCGGTGCGCGACGGGCTGCGTTAAAGCCGGTCGATGTCGCCTTCGGCGCGGGTGGCGTGGAAGGCGGCGACGAAAGCCGCCAACTGCCCTGCCGCAATCGCGTCGCGCAGGCCCTGCATCAGGTCCTGATAGTAGCGCAGGTTGTGCCACGTCAGCAGCATCGAGCCGATGATCTCGCCCGAGCGGATGACGTGATGCAGATAGGCCCGGCTGTAATTCTGGCAGGCCGGGCAGCCGCAGCTTTCGTCCAGCGGGCGCGGGTCATCCTGGTGGCGGGCGTTCTTGAGGTTGACCGCGCCGCGCCGGGTCCAGGCCTGCCCGGTACGCCCGGACCGGCTGGGCAGCACGCAGTCCATCATGTCGATGCCGCGCTCCACCGCGCCCACGATGTCATCGGGCTTGCCCACCCCCATCAGATAGCGCGGCCGGTCTGTCGGCAGGAAGCCCGGCGCATAGTCAAGCACCCCGAACATCGCCTCTTGACCCTCGCCGACGGCAAGCCCGCCGACGGCATAGCCGTCAAATCCGATTTCCCTGAGGCGGCAAGCGCTTTCCTCGCGAAGTTCACGCGATACACCACCTTGCATGATGCCAAACAGCGCATGGCCCGGCCGGTCGCCGAAGGCATCCCGCGACCGCTGCGCCCACCTCATCGACAAGCGCATGCTTTCGGCCACCTTTCGGTCGTCCGCGGGCAGGGCGGGACATTCGTCAAAGCACATCACGATGTCAGACCCCAGCAGGCGCTGGATTTCCATGCTGCGCTCGGGTGTCAGTTCGTGGCGCGATCCGTCGATGTGGCTGCGAAAGGTCACGCCCTTTTCGGTCAGCTTGCGCAAGGCGGACAGGCTCATGACTTGAAAGCCACCGGAATCGGTCAGGATCGGGCGGTCCCAGTTCATGAAGCGGTGCAGCCCGCCAAGCCGCGCCACGCGTTCGGCGCCGGGGCGCAGCATCAGGTGATAGGTGTTGCCCAGCAGGATGTCCGCGCCGGTTGCGCGCACGGAATCAGGCAGCATCGCCTTGACCGTGGCGGCGGTGCCCACCGGCATGAAGGCCGGGGTGCGGATGATGCCGCGCGGGGTGGTGATGGCGCCGGTCCGCGCCGCCCCGTCGGTCGCTGCGATCTGGAAATGCACGCTGCCTGTCATGGGTCCGCCTTTCGTCTTGCGCCCGATGTGCCCCAAGCTGCGCGGGATGCCAAGCGCCTTCCTGCCCTGTTCGGTCCTTGCGCGCGCCGGTCGGGCGGCGGGTCTGGACGGCAGGAGGAATTGTCCTATATATTCTCTCGGGAAATAACACGGAACCGCCATGACCTCGCACCAGACCGACCCGATGGAGGGCGCGCCGCTGATCCGCCCCTCCACCACCGATCATCCGCTGTACGATTCGGTCGTGGGCGCCTGCCGCACGGTGTTTGACCCCGAAATCCCGGTCAACATCTATGATCTGGGGCTGATCTATACCATCGACATCACGCCGGAGAATGCGGTCGGCATTGTGATGACGCTGACGGCGCCCGGTTGCCCGGTCGCAGGCGAAATGCCCGGCTGGGTGCAGGATGCGGTGAATTCGGTCGCCGGTGTGCAGGCGGTCGATGTGCAGATGACGTTCGATCCGCCTTGGGGAATGGACATGATGTCCGACGAGGCGCGGCTTGAACTTGGGTTCATGTAGGGGGCGATGATGTTTGGCATTCCCGGTAAACCGGCCGTCACGCTGACGCCCGCCGCCGCGCGGCAGATCACGCGGCTGATGGCGCGCGATGGCAAACAGGGTCTGCGCATTGGCGTCAAGAAGGGCGGCTGCGCCGGCATGGAATACACCATGGATTATGTGTCCGAGGTGAATCCGCTTGATGCCATCGTGGAACAGGATGGCGCGCGGGTGCTGATCGCGCCGATGGCGCAGATGTTCCTGATCGGCACCGAAATCGACTATGAAAACACCCTGCTCGAAAGCGCGTTCCGATTTCGGAACCCCAACGTGGCCGAAAGCTGCGGCTGCGGCGAATCCATCAAGTTCAAGGATGCCCCGGCGGCCTGATCTGCGGGGGCTTTCGCGCGGCGGAAACGGGCGCTAACCTGCGCGGCAGGTTGGGGGATTTCATGCGCATCGTCATCTTGGGCATCTTTGTCGCCGACACCGTGTTCCGGGCCGACCGGCTGCCCAGGATGGGGGAAACCCTGCTGGGAGAGGGGTTCTTCCTTGGCCCGGGTGGCAAAGGCTCGAACCAGTCGGTGGCGGCGGCGCGGGCGGGCGGGCAGGTGGAGTTTCTGACCCGGCTTGGCACCGACGCTTTCGCGGCCATTGCCCGCGACATCTGGGGCAAGGCCGGCGTTACGGCGGTGGTGCGCGAGGACCCCGACAGCTACACCGGCGCCGCCTTCATCTTTCTTCAGCAAGGCACCGGGGCGAATGCCATCATCGTCAGTCCCGGCGCCGCGGGCCGCATTTCCGTCGCGGATGTAGAGGCCGAGGCGCCACGCATCGCAGGCGCGCGGGTGTTCATGACGCAGCTCGAACAGCCGGTGCCCCCGGCACGCCGCGCGCTGGAAATCGCACGGTCCGGCGGGGCGCTGACGGTTCTGAACCCCGCGCCCGCCGCGCCCTTGCCCGCTGGCATGGTTGCGCTGTGCGATCTGGTCACGCCCAACGAATCCGAGGCGGAGGCGCTGACGGGAATTGCCGTCACCGGCCCCGACAGCGCCGCCGCCGCCGCATCGGCCCTGCTGGAACAGGGC
>JAUXPG010000092.1 GCA_030683915.1 Gemmobacter sp. | reverse complement strand
CCGGGGCAACGGCTGCACCATTTCGGCGTGCCAAGCGCGGATTACACCGCCACCAGTGCCGCCTGCGCCGCGCGCGGCTATGATCTGGTCTATGAGGCGGAGGTGGCGAACGGCGCGCGCGTCGGGTATTTCGACACCAAGAGCGCCCTGCCCGCGATGATCGAGGTGATCGAATACCTGCCCGCGACCCAGGCCATGTTCGCCCGCTTCCGCGCCGCACACGACACATGGGACGGGTCCGACCCCATCCGCCCGCTTGCCCCGGTCACGGCCTGACATGCACCCCGTCACCCTTCCGCCCGAAGTTCGCGCCCGCATCATCGCCCGCCGGGGCCGATTCCACATGTTCGACCGGCTGGACCGGGCGCGCAGCGCGCTGGTGGTGATCGACATGCAGCGCGCCTTCTGCGCCCCCGGCGCGCCGGTCGAGGTGCCGCTGGCCCGCGCGATCATCCCCAACATCAACCATCTGGCGCAGGTCTGCCGTGCGGCTGGCGTGCCGGTGGTCTGGGTGCGGATGACCGCTTGGGCGCGCGGCGACGAAACAAGCTGGCCGCTGTTCTACAGCCACTTCGCCACGCCCGACTTCGGCGCCCGGCATCTTGCCGCGCTGACCGCCGGGTCAGACCTGCACGCGCTGGCCGACGGGTTGGAGGTGGCCCCCCAAGATGCGCTGATCGACAAGACCCGATTCTCCGCGCTGATCCAGGGGTCCAGCGACCTTGATGCCTGGTGCCGCGCGCGCGGGATCGACACGCTGATCATCGCCGGCACCCTGACCAACCGCTGCTGCGAAAGCACGGCGCGCGACGCGATGATGATCGGCTACAAGGTGGTGTTCGTCGAGGACGCCAACGCGACAACCACCGACGACGAACATCAGGCCGCGCTGGTCAATGTGGCGGTCGCCTTTGGCGACCTGCGCCGCACGGACGAGGTGTCGGGCCTGCTGCGCCCCTAATACACGATCGCCAGCTTGCCGATCTGGGCGCCGGTGGCCAATCTGTCATGCGCTTCGGTCAGGGTTTCGGGCGTCAGCCCGTGCAGCGTGGCGGTGCGGGTCGGGCGCAAGCGGCCCGCATCGGCCAGCGCGGCAATCTGCGCCAGAATCCAGCCTTGCCGGTCCATGTCGGGCGGGGCATGCAAGGGGCGGGTGAACATGTATTCCCACACGAAGCCCGCGCTTTTGTTGAACAGTGGCATCAGGTTGTGCGGCTGTCGCGCCCCCGCCAAGGCACAGATCAGCCCACCGGGCGCCACCAGACGCGCCATCGTGTCAAAGTAGCGGTCGGTGTCATGGCAGCACAGGATGCGGTCGAACGCCATGTCGGGCAGATCTGCCAACGCGTCATGCACGATCACCTCGGACGCGCCCATCCTTCGGCACCAGGCCTGCGATTCCGGCCGCGTGGCGGTGGCCGTCGCCGCAATGCCCGACAGATGCGCCAGTTGCAGCGCCACCGACCCCACGCCCCCTGCCCCGTTGATGACCAGCAGACGCCCCGGCTGCGCTGCCTGCAGCGGCTGGAACCGCAGCCGTTCGAACAGCGCCTCCCATGCCGTGATCGCGGTCAAGGGCAACGCTGCGGCATCGGCATCGGCCCAGGTCGTCGGCGCGCGCGCCACGATCCGCGCATCCACCAGATGCCGCGCCGCATTGGTGCCGGGGCGATGCGCGGCACCCGCATAAAACACCCGATCGCCCGGGGCGAACCCGGCCACCTGCGGCCCCACCGCCAGCACCTGCCCCACCGCATCAAAGCCAAGCACCCGCGGCGCATCGGTTGGCGCCATCATGCTGCGGACCTTGAGGTCCACCGGATTGACCGACACCGCCACCACGGCAACCAGCAGGTCATATCCCTGCGGCGCCGCATCCGGGCGCTGCACCGCATCAAACCGGGCAAGCTCCGGCGTCCAGACAACGGCATCGTAGGGCATGAAGCACCTCTTGGCATAAAGCGGCGCGCGCCGCAGTTCGGACATGGCCTGCAACATGGCGCGGCGGTTGAACAGAGTCCATGCGGAACGCCGCACCCGCGCTGCGGCGGAGACCGCAGGCTGGGTAACGCTTGATCAGCCCGACTTGCGAGTGGGGAGTTGAACCGAAAAGGTCATCATCAACCACATCGGTCAGCCCAGCTGAACAGCAGCCACCGCGGCGCGATTGGCGGAGGACGCGTCCCGAGGTGGACGCAGCCCCTGCGGCAGCGGCGAGACATAACCGCCCTTGCCGCGGCGGTGCTCCAGTTCCGCCATTGCGCGGGCGCGCAGATCGGAGTCGCAGACGACGCGCGCGGCGGTGGCGGCCATCACCTTGGCGGCCGTTACCATCGCCTTGTGGGCATGGGGCATCTTGCCTTGCGTCACGGTTTGCCAGTTGTGGAACGGGGTGCCCAGAACCGCCGTCGCAGTCAGGCACTGTGCGGTCGGCACGATGCAGCTGACATCACCCACGTCGGTCGATCCGAGGAACTGCCGCGGCTGTGGCGGCAGCGGCAGGATTTCATCATGCAGGTTGCGCGGAAAATCGGCCGGTCCGCCAAACGCCTGTGCGCTCGCGCGGCGGTCCGCATCGGTCAGGGCAGCGGCGGCCAGACGGTCCGCGAAGTCGTAATCGGCGGCATCGAAGGGCGGCGGGCCGATGCGTTCAAACTCCTGCTGCATAACCTCTTCCAGCGTGCGGTTGGGAATTGTGCCCATGGTGGCGCGGTCAAAGATCATCTCGACGGTTGTGTCCGTCATCAGCGCGGCGCCGCGGGCAATTCGCTTCACACGCTCGAACAGGTCGGTCGCATCGTCCATACGCGGCGCGCGGATCAGGAACAGACCTTCGGCATTGGCCTGCACCACGTTGGGAGAAATGCCGCCAGTCTGGGTGATCGCGTAGTGTACCCGCGCCTCGGACGGCATGTGTTCGCGCAGGAAGTTGACGCCGATGTTCATCAACTCCAGCGCATCCAGCGCACTGCGCCCGGCCTGCGGGCTGATGGCCGCATGGGCCGCGCGACCGGCGAACCGGAAATAGGCCTGGATATTGGCCAGCGTGCCGGCCGACATGACATGGTTGAAATCCCCGGGATGCCAGCAAAACGCGGCATCCAGTTCGTCGAATACCCCGGCCTGCGCCATATAGGTCTTGCCCGACCCGCCCTCTTCCGCCGGGCAACCGAAATATTGCACCTTTGCCGCCACCCCGGCCTCGGCCAGCGCATCGCGCAAGGCGACGGCGGCGAGAAGCGATGCTGCCCCCAGCAGGTTGTGATGACAGCCATGGCCGTTGCCGCCTTCAATCAGCGGGCGGTGCTCCAGGGCCCCCGCCTCTTGCGACAGGCCGGCCAGAGCATCGAATTCGCCGAGAAAGCCGATGGTCACATCGCCTTCGCCCGCTTCGGCGATAAAGGCCGTGGGCATTCCCGCGACGTTGCGGGTGATGGTAAAGCCTTCGGCCTCCATCGCCGCGATATGTTCCTGAACCGAGCGGTGTTCCTCGAACCGCAGTTCCGGCATGCCCCACACACGGTCGCTGAGCTCGATATAGGTTTGTGCCTTGGCATCGGCCAGCCGGGCGATGTGGTCGGCGTTCAGCAGATCGTTGCGGCGCGGGTCGGCTGCGTGGTCCATGTCGGATACTCCGTTGAATCTGGGGACGGGTCCGCTGTCAGGCGGCCCTGTCGTTGAGGTGACAGGCCGACATGCGGTCCGGCGCAATCTGCCGCAGCGTGGGCACCTCTGCCCGGCACCGCGCCGTGGCGGCGGGGCAGCGCGGATGGAACGGGCACCCCGGCGGCGGCGCCAGCGGCGACGGCAGTTCGCCCGCGATGGGCTGATAGTCGCGCTCGCCTGGGTCCAGCACGGGAAGCTGTTCCATCAGCAACCGGGTGTAGGGCGGTCGGTAAGCCTATGGTGAGGGCCGTCTTGAGCCGGTTTCTGTAGCCCGACTATCGTAAGCGCTGTTCTGACCCCACCTTCCTACTGAATCCGTAAGCTGCGATGGGCCCTCGTGTGGAGATTTGCACGGGAGGTGTCGTTGGGAGATGACCTGCCCCCCGGAAGTTCCTTCAGTCTGATGTAGAGTCTGCCCAAGCTGAAGGAGCAGACGAGATGAGGAAAAGCCGTTTCACCGAAGCGCAGATTATCGGTATGATCAAAGAGCAGGAGGCCGGTTTGCCGACGGCCGAGTTGTGCCGGAAACATGGTTTGAGCCCTGCGACGTTCTACAGGCTGAAGGCCAAGTATGGCGGGATGGACCTGTCGGATGCCAATCGGCTGAAGCAGCTCGAGGCCGAGAACGCGAAGCTGAAGCGCCTGGTGGCGGATGTCATGCTGGACAATGTGGTCTTGAAAGACCTTCTGGGAAAGCCCTGACGACACTGGCAGAGCGGCGGGACGCGGTGCTGCGGGCGATGAAGGTGGAGCCTGCGAACGCCACGGGTTCGAGTGAGCAGGCGACGTCCGATCTCTCAACGCCGGGCCTGCGTCCTGATCGGTGTCGATCCGAAGACCGTGCGGCGCGAGAGGCCGCCCGAAAACCCGGAAAGCCGCGAGGAGATGCACAAGATCGCCGAGAAGCGTCGTCGCTTCGGGTATCGGCGTGTGGGCATCATGCTGGAGCGCAAAGGCATGATCATGAACGAGAAGAAGCTCTACCGGATTTACCGGGAAGAGGGCCTGTCGGTCCGTCGCCGCCGTGGCCGGAAGCGAGCGCGGAGCAGCCGGACCCCGATGCCGGTGCCGCTGCGGCCGAACCAGCGCTGGTCTCTGGACTTTCTGTCCGACACCTTCGGGGCCTGCCGCAAGTTCCGCATTCTGGCAGTCAACGACGATTGCTGCCGCGATAACCTGGCGCTGATCGCAGACACCAGCATATCGGGGGCTCGAGTGGCGCGGGAGCTTGATGCGCTGGTCAGGATTTACGGCAAACCCGGCTGCATTGTCAGTGACAACGGGACCGAGTTCACCAGCAAGGCGATCCTGAAGTGGGCCAACGAGAACGGCGTCGAATGGCACTACATCGATCCGGGCAAGCCGCAGCAGAACGGCTACATCGAAAGCTTCAACGGCAGCCTGCGGGACGAATGCCTGAACGAGGCAATCTTCGACAGCCTCGCAGACGCCCGCCGCAAACTGGCCATCTGGCGATACGACTACAACAACGTCAGGCCGCATTCCTCGCTGGGAAACAAGACCCCGTCCGACGCGCGCCGGGCGATCAAGCAATCTGATGGCTCCGCGCCCGGCGCCCTTGCCACACCCGAAACCGACAAATATCAACCCAAACGACTCTCGTTAGGATCGAGGGACGACCGGGGGGCAGGTCAGAGACAATCGTAAGCGCAGTATGGAGATCACCGCGCTTGCGGATCGTAGCCATGTCAGTCTCCACTGTGACGACAGTGTGACCGAGACGGCGTACTTTTCTGGAAGGTTCTTCTAACCCACTGGTCAGATTGGCGGACCCGGAGCGATTCGAACGCCCGACCCTCAGATTCGTAGTCTGATGCTCTATCCAGCTGAGCTACGGGTCCGTTGGCGCGCTTCTAGCGGGGGGTGGGGCGCATTGCAAGGGCGAAAACGCGCGATGCGCGGGGTCATGCGGGTGTGGTTCGGGCAGGAAGCGTGATCAGGAATTCGGTGCCCTCGGAATCGCTGCGCCGCAGTTCCAGCCGTCCGCCGTGGCCGCGCACCAACTCGGCGGCGATGGCCAGACCAAGCCCCGTGCCGCCCTTTCGCGCCCCGCCCTGAAAGGCCGAGAACAGGTTGTCGCGCGCCTTGGCGGGCAGGCCCGGCCCGGTATCGCCGATGCGCAGCCACAGGCCATCGGCATCTTCGCCGCCACTGATTTCGATTTCGCCGTCCTTGCCGGTGGCCTCGATCGCCTGACGCGCGTTGCGGATCAGGTTGGACAGCACGCGGAACACCTGTTCACCATCGGCCATGGCAGTCAGATCATCAGGCAGGTCCACCAGCGCGATCACCTTGCCCCCCGCCCCCAGCCCCTCGCCCTCGAGCACCTCTTCGATCAGCGGCCGCAGCGCCAGCGGGGCAAGGCGCGGCGAAGGCTCCTCGGCCTTGCCGAAGGTCAGGGTTGTTTCGCACAGGTTGATGGCCCGGCTGATGGAATTCAGCAGCTTGGGCGCCGCGCGCGCCACCACCGGATCGGCGCTGCCTTCCATACGGTCGGCGAACAGCTGCGCCGAGGCAAGGATGTTGCGCAGATCATGGCTGATCTTGGCCACCGCGCTGCCGAGTTGCGCCAGCCGTTCCTTTTGCCGCAAGGCGCCGGTCAACTGCGTCTGCATGGATTGCAGTGCCTCCTCGGCCTCGCGCAGCTCGCGAATGCGCGCGGTGGGTTTGATCACGCGGCGGGCGTCTTCGGGCGCGGCGGCATAGGCGGTCATGTGCGCCACCACGCGCGCAATCGGGCGCACCATCAACTGACGCACCGCAAGGAACAACAACAGTGCGGTCGCCGCCGATATCGCCGCCGACAGCACAAGTATCCGCAACCCGAAATCCAACAGCGCCACCCGCAATGGTGCGCTTTCCGTGGTGATTTCGATCAGCAGTCCGGCTTCGTTGGTCGGCATGCCGATGATGCGGATCACGTCATTGCCGCTGCCCAGCATGGCGGCCAATGCATCGCGCACCAGATCCCACACCGTCGCCAGCCGCAGGTCATAGGTCGCGGAGATGGGCGCAGGGATTGGGGACGACAGCACAAGCTGGCGCACCTCGTCGCGCCGCAGCACAACGTTGAACACCCCGGCATTGGCCAGCAGCTCGGCCTCCAGCGCCTCGTCGATCAGGGCATCAGTCGTCAGGCGGGCCAAGGCCGCCAGCTGCGCCTTCTCCAGCCGGAGCAGCATCCAGTCCTCGCGGAACTTGGCGACCGATGGCAGGAAGATCAGGGCTTCGGCCAGCAGCACGAAAACCACGGTCAACGCCAGAAAACGCCCCGAAAGGGTATTCAGAATGCTCCTCCGTCCCGCTGGTCCGGCCCGATCCGAGGTGTCGGGCTCCGACATTTTCCGCAAGCCTAGCAAAGCCGTGGGCGCTGCAACAGCGAAAGCGGCCCGTGCGCCCGGAATCGGCAAAAAAAGGCATGTGGCGTGATTGACTTGGCGGGGTTAGGCCAGTAGGAACCGGGTCTTGAACACGGCGGCTCTCGAATCCTTTCGGGTGCGGGCCGCACACGTATGGAGAGCCGCGATGAAACGCACTTATCAGCCGTCGAACCTGGTCCGCAAGCGCCGCCATGGTTTCCGCGCCCGCATGGCCACCAAGGGTGGGCGTCTGGTGCTGGCAGCCCGTCGCGCTCAGGGCCGCAAGAAGCTTTGCGCCTAAGCCATGGACCGGGGCGCAAGCCCTGATCCTGACGATGCGCCCGCAGGGGCAGGACAGGCGCCGGTTTCGGCGCCTTTTTCCGTTTATACCGGAGGTCGGGCATGATCGTGCTGCAACAGCGTTCCGACTATCTGCGCACCGCGCAGGGCAAGCGGCAAGGCACCGGCGGGTTTCTGGTGCAGGCTCGGCCACGGGATGACGGGTCGGACGCGCTGCGCGTCGGGTTCACAGCGTCCAAGAAGATCGGCAATGCGGTGCAGCGCAACCGCGCCAAGCGTCGGCTGCGGGCGCTTGCCCGGGAAATCCTCGTTCCCGGCGGCCTTCCCGGATGGGATTACGTGCTGGTGGCGCGCCCCGAGGCCACGGTGGCCCGCGCCTTTGACGATCTGCGCGCCGACCTGCGCGGCGCCTTGGCCCGGCTGCACCCGGCGCGGCCCGCAGCATGACACCGCTCGCGCATGTGGTGGCCTTGCCGGTGCGGGCCTATCGGCTGTTGCTCAGCCCTTGGGTCGGGCATGGCTGCCGCTATCAACCCACCTGTTCGGTCTATGCGCTCGAGGCGCTGGAGCGGCATGGCGCGGTCCGGGGCAGTTGGCTGGCGGCGCGGCGCGTGTGCAGCTGCCATCCGTGGGGCGGCAGCGGCTATGACCCCGTGCCGGGGGCTGACCCGGCGCATGACGCCGGGCGCCAACCCTGAGCTACAGCGGCTTCTTGAACCCGACGTGACTGGGCTGATACCCCTCGCGCACATAGAACGCGTGCGCCTGCGCGCGGTCGCGGTTGGTCGTCAGTTGGATCAACCCGCAGCCTGCGGCCCGGGCCCGCGCCTCGGCATCGGCCATGAGCGCGGCGCCAATGCCCCGGCTGCGCAGGTCCGCCGCCACACGCACCGATTCCACCTGGGCGCGCCGCGTCGCCTTCAGCGACAGGCCGGAAATGAAGGTCAGTTGATAGGTTGCAACCACCCGTCCATCGGCTTCGCCGACGATCAACTGGTTGCCGGCCTCGTCCTGCATGGCGTCATAGGCGGCGAGATAGGGCGCCAGATCGGCGCTTTCCCGCGTGGTGCCCAACGCGTCATCCGCCAACAACGCGACCACGGCGGCCACATCGCCGCGGGTGGCAAGCCGCCAGCGCGTCACGCCATCACCGACGCACGGCAAAAGGCCGCGATGCGCGCCGGGTCCTTGATGCCGGGGGCCGATTCCACGCCGGACGACACATCCACCTGCCGCGCCCCGGTCAGCCGCACGGCCTCGGCCACATTGTCGGCGGTCAGCCCGCCTGCAAGCATCCACGGCCGCGACCAGCGGCGCCCCGCGATCAGCCGCCAGTCAAAGGCCAGCCCGTTGCCGCCCGGCACGGCCGCCCCCTTGGGCGCCTTGGCATCAACCAACAGCATGTCGGCAACCTGCGCAAAAGCATCCAGCGCAGGCAAATCCGCCTCGGATGCCACGCCCACCGCCTTCATCACCGGCAAGCCGAACCTGTCGCGCACCTGCGCCACGCGCGCTGCGCTTTCTTTGCCATGAAGCTGCAAGATATCCACCGGAACCTGTGCCAGAATGGCATCCAGCAGCGCATCGTCGGCATCCACCGTAAGCGCAACCTTGGCCAGACCGGGCGGGGCGGACAATGCCAGATCGCGCGCCTGTTCCAGACCGATGTTGCGCGGCGACGGCGGAAAGAACACAAAGCCCGCATAGCTTGCGCCCGCCCGCGCAGCCGCCTCCATGTCGGCCACGCTGCGCAAACCGCAAACCTTGACGCGGACAGGCCCGCCCGTGCCGGCGTCGCGGCCCCCAACAACCAGCCGGACTGCCATGGATCAGACCGCCTTGCGCGGGTGTTCCAGCAAGGCCAGAACGTCATCCTTGGGCGCGGCTGGCGCGGTGCGCGCCACCTCGCGTTCCAGGCGCTCCACATCGCGGGCCCGGGCGGCGGCGGCGGCGCGATGCTTGTGTTCGCGCAGCCATTCCCACACGAACCCGATCAGCAACCCGGCGACGATCCCGCCGAAAATGACGACAAACAGCGGAACCTGCGCCGACCAGACCTGACCCGTCAGGGTTTCCAGATCAGGGGGCAGCAGACGCAAGGTCACCGTGTCACGGTTGGCCAACGCCACCGTGATCAGACCCAGCGCCAGCACACCCAGCAGCAGATACCGCAGATACTTCATCATTCGTCGTCGTCCGGCCCTGTATCGTGCCCATTCAGCCGGTCGCGCAAAAGCTTTCCGGTCTTGAAGAAAGGCACCCGTTTTTCATCCACCGCCACGGATTCCCCGGTGCGGGGGTTGCGCCCCACCCTGGCATCCCGCGCCTTCACTGAGAAAGCGCCAAATCCGCGCAATTCAACCCGATCTCCCCGGGCCAACGCAGAAATGATCTCTTCAAACACCGTGTTTACGATCCGCTCGACATGACGCTGTGTCAGGTGCGGATTCTCGTCCGCGATCTTCTGGATCAACTCGGACCTGATCATAAAGTCCCCCCGCATGTTGAGACGGCCCTGTTCCCGGGCCTGACGCGACTATAGAAAGAAAATCCCGAGGCACAAACAGTATTACACTTTCTGGCGGCCCCTTGACACAACAACGCGCCCGTGAAGTGGAAACGGCCCCGCGATCGCGGGGCCGCTCCGAACGACACAAGGGTCCGAAGTCTTAGTTGCGGTCGCCGCGCAGCGCCGCACCAAGGATATCGCCCAGCGACGCGCCCGAATCGGACGAGCCATACTGTTCGACGGCCTCTTTTTCCTCGGCGATTTCGCGTGCCTTGATCGACAGGCCCAGACGGCGGGTCTTGGAGTCGATGTTGGTCACGCGCGCATCGACCTTGTCACCAACCTGGAAGCGCTCGGGGCGCTGGTCAGTGCGGTCGCGGGCGAGGTCAGACCGGCGGATGAACGACTTGGCGCCGTTGTATTCCACCTCGATGCCGCCCTCTTCGATGGCCGACACCGCAACGGTGATCACCGAACCGCGCTTCACGCCATCCACCGCATCGGTGAAGGTGTCGTCGCCCAGAACCTTGATCGACAGCGAGATGCGCTCGCGCTCCACGTCCACTTCGGACACGGCGGCCTTGACCACGTCGCCCTTGCGGTAGTTGGCAATCGCGTCTTCGCCACGCTGGTCCCAGCTGATGTCGCTGAGGTGCACCATGCCGTCGATATCGCCTTCGAGGCCGATGAACAGACCGAATTCGGTGATGTTCTTGACTTCGCCTTCGATGATCGAACCGGGCGGGTTGGTTTCAGCAAACACTTCCCACGGGTTGCGCATGACCTGCTTGAGGCCCAGCGAAACGCGGCGCTTGGCGCTGTCGATTTCCAGCACCATGACATCCACTTCCTGCGAGGTGGAGACGATCTTGCCGGGGTGCACGTTCTTCTTGGTCCAGGACATTTCCGAAACGTGGACCAGACCTTCGACACCGGCTTCCAACTCGACGAACGCGCCGTAATCGGTGATGTTGGTCACGCGGCCCTTGTGGACCGAGCCCAGCGGATAGGTGCGTTCCACGATATCCCACGGGTCGGTCTGGAGCTGTTTCATGCCCAGGCTGATGCGGTGGGTTTCCTTGTTGATCTTGACGACCTGAACCTTGACGGTTTCGCCGATCGCCAGAATCTCGGACGGGTGGTTGACGCGGCGCCAGGCCATGTCGGTGACGTGCAGCAGGCCGTCAACGCCGCCAAGGTCAACGAACGCACCATATTCGGTGATGTTCTTGACCACACCGTCGACGATCTGGCCTTCGGCCAGCTTGCCGATGATTTCGGCGCGCTGTTCGGCGCGGCTTTCTTCCAGAATGGCGCGGCGCGAGACAACGATGTTGCCCCGGCGACGGTCCATCTTCAGAATCTGGAACGGCTGCTTCATGCCCATAAGCGGGCCGGCATCGCGCACGGGGCGCACATCAACCTGGCTGCCGGGCAGGAACGCAACGGCGCCGCCCAGATCCACCGTGAACCCGCCCTTGACGCGGCCGAAGATGGCGCCGTCGACGCGCTCTTCCTTGGCGTAGGCTTTTTCCAGACGGTCCCACGCGGCTTCGCGCTTGGCCTTCTCACGGCTGATGACAGCTTCGCCGCGGGCATTTTCCACGCGGTCGAGATAAACTTCGACTTCGTCACCGACCTTGACGTCGGGCGTTTCGCCGGGGTTCGCAAATTCCTTCAGATCGATGCGGCCTTCCATCTTGTAGCCGACATCGATGATGGCCTGGCCCGCCTCGATGGCGATGACCTTGCCTTTGACAACCGAGCCCTCTTCGGGGGTGTCAAGTTCGAAGCTTTCGTTCAGGAGGGCTTCGAATTCCTCCATCGTGGTTTTAGCGCACATGCGGTTCAGTTTCCTTTGGTGTGTTTCACTGGCCATGCGGTTGGCTCCGCCGGTCTGATGGGCCCCGCGCGCGGACCAATCGTCTGAGTCGGGCGCAGGGGATGCGGGGCCTTTACAGCGTCAGGCCCCGCCTGACAAGCCAAACCGGCCATTCCGGCGGCCATACGGCCCGTTTGCCCGCCATTGAGGGGGCGTAACCTTCCTGCTAACACGGGTGGCAACGGGATTTTTCAGCAGGAGTCCGATATGGCAGACGAAAACGGTGCCGCCCCGCAGGTGCGCATGAACATCGTGGCGCAGTTCATCCGAGACCTGAGTTTCGAGAACGCGCTGGCGATGAAAGGCATCAACAACGGCGAGGTGCAGCCCGACATTCAGGTGCAGGTCGCGCTGGATGCCAGCAAGCGCGCCGTGGAGCACCAGTACGAAGTTGTGCAAAAGTACAAGATCGCGGCCAAGAACAAGGTCGACGGCGAAACGATGTTCCTGATGGAAATCGATTACGGCGGCATCTTTCACGTCGAAGGCGTGCCGGAAGACCAGTTGCACCCGTTCCTGCTGATCGAATGCCCGCGCATGCTGTTCCCGTTCGTGCGGCGCATCGTATCGGACATGACGCGCGATGGCGGCTTCCCGCCGCTGAACCTTGATCCGGTGGATTTCCTTGGGCTCTACCGTCAGGAACTCGCGCGCCGCGCGCAGCAGGTCGGCACCGCCTGAACGGACACAACCGCGGCGCGGTCAGGAATACCGTTTCCAGATCGCGCCGTCTCCCATGCCCGCCACAAACGCGGCGTGCGCCTGCGCCTCGGCCGGGGTCAGGCGCGGGGGCAGGGGCGCGGGCCTTGGGCGCGGGCGCCAATCGGCATCGGACTGGGCAGACCCCGACTTGCGCGGCCCGGCCGGGGCCAGCACCAGATCGGGCTGCCGCCCGCCGATCAGTTCCAGATAGACTTCGGCCAGAATTTCGCTGTCCAACAGCGCGCCGTGCTTTTCGCGGGCGGAATTGTCCACCCCGAACCGGCGGCACAGCGCATCCAGCGATGCGGGCGACCCCGGAAACCGCCGGCGGGCAAGCGCCAGCGTATCGGTGACGCGCCCCCAGTCCAGCTGCGCCAGCCCGGCCTTGCCCAGTTCGAAGTTCAGAAACTTGATGTCGAAGGCCGCATTGTGGATGACCAGCCGGGCATCGGCGATGAACTCCAGAAAGGCCTGCCCGACCTGGGCAAACACCGGATGATTGCGCAGGAAGTCTTCCGCCAACCCGTGCACGTTGAACGCCTCGACCGGCATGTCGCGCTGCGGGTTGATATACTGGTGGAACGTGCGCCCGGTCGGCATGTGGTTGAACAGCTCGACCGCGCCGATTTCCACGATGCGGTGACCCTCCGAGGGTTCAAACCCGGTGGTTTCGGTATCAAGAACGATTTCACGCATCCGTTCGCCCCGAGAGGATCTGATCCAGGATGGAATGCACCGCGTTGCGCGCGCTGTCCATGGTGGTCGTGTCGATCACCCATGTCGCGCGGGCGCGCTTGGCGGCATCCGGCATCTGGCGCGACAGGATGCGGTCCAGATCTTCGGGTGTCATCGTGCCCCGGTCCAGCACACGGGCGCGCTGCACTTCGGGCGGCACGGACACCACGGCCACCCCGTCGCACAGCCGGTCATTGCCGCCCTCGAACAACAGCGGGATGTCCAGAAGGATGATCGGCACCGTCTGGCGGGCCAGAAACTCGGCGCGGTCTGCGGCGACCAGCGGGTGAACCACCGCCTCGATGCGGGACAGGGCGGCAGGGTCGGAGGCGATGATGCGCCGCAGCGCCCCACGGTCCACCGCGCCTTCGGACACTGCTCCCGGAAACACCGCCGCCATCGGGGCCACTGCCGCACCGCCCGGCGCATAGAGCCGGTGAACCGCCGCGTCAGCATCCCACACCGGAACCCCGCGCGCCGCGAACATTGCGGCGGTGGTGGATTTGCCCATCCCGATACCGCCGGTCAGACCAAGAACAAAGGGCTTCATCCCGCCAGAACCGCCGCGCGGGTTTCCTCGTCCACCACGGGACGGGTGCCGAACCAGCGTTCAAACCCCGGCACCGCCTGATGCAGCAACATGCCAAGCCCATCGACCGTCGTGCAGCCCATGTCGCGCGCCGCGCGCAGGAACGGGGTGTCCAGCGGGGTATAAACGATGTCGGTCACCAGCGCGCGCGGGTTCAGCCGGTCAAGCGACACCTTGAAGTCCGATTTCCCGGTCATCCCCAGCGACGTGGTGTTGACCACCGTCGCAGCCCCATCGACCATCGCGGCACCCTGGGTCCAGTCCACCACCACCACGCGGGCGCCGAAATCGGTGCGCAAGGTATCGGCGCGGGTCCGGGTGCGGTTGGCCACGCGGACTTCGGGCACCCCGGCCTCCAGCAGCGCGGCCACCACGCCGCGCGCGGCACCCCCGGCGCCGAACACCGCCGCCGGGCCGGCGCCTGGCACCCACTGCGGCGCGTTCTGGCGCAGGTTGTTCACGAACCCGATGCCATCGGTGTTGTCGGCGTGCAGCTTGCCGTCCTTGCGGAAGATCAGCGTGTTGGCCGCCCCGATCAGCGCCGCCCGGTCCGTGACGATATCGGCCAGCGCCAGCACGTTTTCCTTGTGCGGAATGGTGACATTGCAGCCGACAAAGCCCATTTTCGGCAACATCCGCAGCGCCTCGGCCAAATCACCGGGCGCAATGTCCAACGGCACGTAATGCCCCGCGATGCCATACCGGCGCAGCCAGTAGCCGTGCAGAACGGGCGAACGCGAATGCGCGATGGGCGATCCGATCACCCCGGCAAGCGGAATGCGGGGCAGCGCAGCGACAGCAGCGGTCATGCCCGGATGGTCCCGGCGGTGCTGTGCAAGGCCGAATCCCACACGTCTGATCGTTGTCGCATCAAGTACCCCCCCGGGAACGGCACCCACCATGGTGCTGCTGGCAGCATAGCACGGGTCCAACCCGTAACCGCCACCCTGCATTGCGCCGCCAGTGCAAACTGTGCCCGCCTTGCATCACGTCGCCGCGCGCAACGCCTCGGTGATGGTGAACCGCGTTTCGGGCAACGGGGCAAGCGTGCCGGGCAGGGAGGCCGCATGGTCCAACAACGCCTGCACATCGCGCGGGTCGGTCGCATCCCACGCCGCCACCGGCCAGTCCCACCAGCGCGACGCCAGCAGCCGTTCGATCAGCGCATCGGAAAACCGGCTGCGAAGGGTGCGGGCCGGGGTGCCGCCGACGATGGCATAGGGTGGCACATCGCGCGTCACCACGGACCGCGCGGCAACGATGCACCCGGTTCCCAGCCGCACACCATGCGCCAGCAAAACGTCATCGCCGATCCAGACATCATCGCCAATCTCGACCGGCGGGCCAAGCGCCCGAAACTCGGGAAACCCCGTCCGGGCGCTTCCCCACTGCTGCGCGCGCTTGCGCCGGTAAAAGACCGGGCTTGTGGACGCCCAGTCGGTCGGATGGCTGTCGCCCATCACCCGGACCCCGGCGCCGATCGAACAATAGCGGCCAATCCGCGCGACATGGCCGAAATGGCTGCGGCTGTAGCTGTAGGCCCCGAGCGGCATGAAGGCGCCCGGCACATGCTGCGAAAACCGTTCGAACCGCGCGTCCTGTCCGATCACCGTCACCGGATCACGCAGACGGGGGTGAAAGGTGATCCGGTGGCTGTGCCACAGGGCCTGCGCCAGGGCACCATCAATCTGCATGCACGCGCCACGCCTGTCTGCGCCCCACCACGAACGCCCCCGCAATCTGGGTCCCGTTTCCAATTTTGACATTAAAGGACCTTGTCCGCGCCTTACCAGTGGTATTCCGATACGGTCAGGCGACTTCGCACGCAGGACGGCAGTCATGTTAGAGTATTCCGACGTTATCGAAACCCAAGGCATATCGGTTCCCTTCGATCCCCGCATCATCACCCCCAAGATCGAACGGCCCATGCGCAAGGGCCGGTACGAAGGTGGCGAATGTGCGGCCCTGCGGCGGGTGTTGCGGCCCGGCGACCGGGTGCTGGAACTGGGGGCGGGGCTTGGCCTGTGCTCGACCGTCGCAGCGCAGGTCGAAGGGGTGGAAGCAGTTGTCGCGATCGAGGCGAACCCCGAACTTCTGCCGCTGATCCGCGAAACCCACCGGCTGAACGGCGTCGAAGGCAAGGTTGACCTGCGCAACGGTGTTGCCATGCCCACCGGCGGCGCCGCGGTTCCGTTCTACGTCCGGCCCGATTTCTGGGCCTCGTCGATGGAAGCCGGGTCGCGCGGATATTCCCGGATCGAGGTGCTGCCTGCCATCGGGCTAGACACGCTGATGGCCGAACTGCGCCCCACCGTGATTGTATGCGACATCGAAGGGGGCGAACTGGGCCTGTTCGACAAGGTCGACCTGTCGGGCGTGCGCCATCTGGTGCTCGAACTGCACCCCAAGGTCTATGGCAGCGAAGGCATGGGCCGCATCGCCTGCGGTTTGGCGGTGCAGGGGCTTTATCCCGCCGCCGACAACAAGCTGGAAAGCTCGGTTCAGGTATTTGAACGCCGCGACGGTGTGGTGGCCCCCGCACCGGGCAGCAAGATGCCCGCGCGCGCCTACCGTCCCTGGCCGGTCGAGACTCCGCGCGTGCTGATCACCACCTGCATGAAGGACGAAGGGCCGTTCATCCTTGAATGGCTGGCATGGCACCGCGCGGTCGGGGTCACCGACTTTGTCATCTTCACCAACGATTGCAGCGATGGCACTGACCGGCTGCTGGACCATCTGGCCGCGCGGGGCGAGGTGGTGCATCTGCCCAACCCGGCGCTTGCCACGGGCAGCCCGGCGTTTCAGCCGCATGCGCTGGCCTATACCCATTTCCTGCCCGCCTTCCGCGATGCGGATTTCGTGATCTCGATGGATGTGGACGAATTCCTGAACATCCGCACCGGGCAGGGCCGCCTGACCGACCTGTTTGCCGCCACAGGCCCGTTCGATGCCATTTCGATCAGCGAACTGAACCACGGCTGCAACGGGCAGTTGGCGTTCAGCCCCGGCTGGATCCGCCCGCAGTTTCCCGCCCACGAATCCGAAACACCGGGCAAACGCCGGGCGCGCCGGGGGGTCAAGACCATCACCCGGTTATCACCCGCCGTCGTCAAGATCCGCAACCACCGCCCCGACCTGCTGCAGACCGGGCTGTCCCCCCGCTGGCTTGACGGGTCGGGGCGGCATCTGGACTGGTTCCATGCCGATCCGGCCGAAAACGGTATGGATGTGCGGGGCAGCTACGATCTTGTGTCGCTGGACCACTATGCGCTGCGGTCGTTGGGCAGCTTTTTCATGAAAACCCTGCGCGGCGATGTAGTGGTTGCGAACAAACAGGTGTCACTGCGCTACTGGAAGGTCCGCAACCGCAATGAGGTCACCACATCCACCTACCAACCGCAGATCGAAGCGGCGGCGGCGGCCTATCATCACCTGCGGTTCGAAACCGACCCGGCGCTGATGGCGCTGCATCAGGGCGCCTGCGACTGGCACACGGCCCGCATCGCTGAAATTTCGGGGCAACCCGAGTTTGCCGAACGGCAGGCGTGGATTCTGGCCAACGCCTGGGACGGCGCAGACGATGCCGACGGCCCCGATCCGGCAGCGGCGGCCTAATCCACGCAGATCGACAGCGGATCCGCCGCCTGATCAAAGGCAATGCAACGGTCGATCCCGGCGGACAAAGGTTCGTCGGGGTCAAGGCACAGCCCGCCGTGGTCTTGCATGTCACTTTCGATCAGCAGACACGGGTCCGGGCAGTGCAGCGCCAGACGGCGGATCGACGACACGGGCACCCGGTCATCCGACGGGTTGTGCAAGGCAAGAATCCGCGCGCCGCTCGCGGCCAACCGGGGCGTATAGGCGAACCCCCCCGAAAACGCGAACACCGTAGCGACAGGCGGCCGGCTCAGGCCCAGATGCGCGGGCAGATAGAGCGTATTGAGCGCCGAAATCGCGCCCGCCGAACTGCCCCCCAGCAGTATCCGCCCCGACAGCCCCCAGTCAGCGGCCTGCGCCGCAGCGAAGGTCAGAAACGCACAGCAGTCTTCGACCACGGCCAAGGGCCGCGGCCCGATGAAGGTTTCGTGCATCTCCTCGCCAGCGGCTTTGGCCTCGGCGATCAGGGGTTCCACACAAGCCTCGACGCTGGGCCGCAACACGGCAAACGGGCGGGCAAGGCGATAATCCAGAAACGCCGTGGCATAGCCGTGCCGGGCAAATTCGGCCGCCATGCGCGCATGCACCGGATGTTCGCGCGACCCCGACCGGAAGCCGCCGGAATGCATCCAGACGACCAGCGGAAACGTCCCGCCACCATCAGGACGGTAGAGATCAGCCTGCAGCGCACGCAGCCCCTTGCGCGTGGGCTGCTCGGCATAGGTCACGGTCAGTCTGGGTTGCATCATCGGGTCCGGGCTGGCGGTCTGGCCTGCCTTGATTGGCATCCCCGACTCGCCCGATCAACCCCCGACTGGTCAGGCCGGAATGCTGCCCCGCTCGCCCAGCCAGCCGAGCAGCGGGATCAGCGGCAACCCCAGAATGGTGAAATAATCACCCTCGATCGCGGAAAACAGCCGCACGCCTTCAGATTCCAGCTTGTAGCCACCCACGCTGTCCAGCAGATCTTCGCCATTGCGCGCGAGATAGCCATCAAGCCACGCATCGGAGAAATCCCGCATGGTCAGCCGCGCCTGCCCGACATGGCGCCAGACCGGCCGCCCGTCCTCGAACACCACGGCGGCCGACAGCAACTGGTGCGTCCGGCCACGCAGCGCAAGAAGCTGGGCGCGCAGTTCGGCGGCGTCCGCTGGCTTGCCAAAGGCCTGCCCCTGAAACGCCAGCACCTGATCGAACCCGATGACCAACGCCTCGGGGTGGCGGCGGGCCACCCGTTCGGCCTTCATCTCGGCAAGTGTATCGGCCAGATCGCGCGGCGGTGCCCCCTCGGCCTCCAGTGCTGCGCGAACTGCGGCTTCGTCCACGCGGGCCGGGTGGGTGGCGATCTCCAATCCCGCGTTGCGCAGCAACGCGGCGCGGATCGACGAGGACGAGGCAAGCACGATCGGGCGCATGGGGGTCAACCTGTGGACAAACCGGGTTTGTTCCGGTGGCCGCAATGACCGGCGCGGCCCCGAACGCGGGCACTTGGGGACAGACAGGCCGCCCTGTCAAGCGCCGGGCCAGATCATCCCCACCCGCACAACCCGCCGGTCACGGGTGTGGATAACCTGATCCGCAAAAAGCGTCCTCAGAATTATCCACAGGAAACCGGGTTTACGTCTGCCTACAACTCACTGATTTTTATTAATAAAATTTCGGTCGCGCTGCAAAGAATAGGATTGCGCACAAGTTTTGCACCTCAGAATCCCACGTTGACAACTTGGGGGTCGAAACCGGATTTCCAGTTTTCCACCGCCCCTACTATCCATTACATCCTTCTATAAGGATTTCTTTAAGGAGAAGAGAATGACCGACATCCTCGCAACCCTCTACCCTTGGGTAAAGGCGCTGCACGTCGTTTCGGTGATCGCGTGGATGGCCGGGTTGTTCTATCTGCCGCGGCTTTACGTCTATCACGCCGAGCAGGTGCAGACCGGGCAGGTGCCCGCCGAAGACCTGTTTCGCACGATGGAGCGCCGATTGCTTCAGGCCATCATGAACCCGGCGCTGGTCGCCACATGGCTGTTCGGTTTGATGCTGGTGTTCACCCCCGGCATCGTGGACTGGACGGCAGTCTGGCCTTGGGCCAAGGCGGCGGCGGTTCTGGGCATGACGTGGTTCCATCATTGGCTGGGTCTGCGCCGCAAGGATTTTCTGGCCGGGCGCAACCAGCGCAGTGGCCGGACCTACCGGATGATGAACGAGGTGCCGACCGTTCTGATGCTGGTGATCGTGTTTGCCGTGATCGTGAAGTTCTGACCGCGTTGACTTGGCCCGGAAGGCGGTGTAGCGGAACTTTGGGGGCCGTCCGGCCATTCCGCTTCCCGTCTGATATCCGAAGTGCCGCCAGTCCGGGTGGCCTTTGCCGTTTGAGGCCGCTGCCATGTCCGCTGATCATCTGAAACTTTCCGACCTGAAGGCCAAGACCCCGGCTGACCTGCTGTCGATGGCCGAAGAATGGGAAATCGAAAACGCCTCGTCCATGCGCAAGGGCGAGATGATGTTCCAGATCCTCAAGGAACATGCCGAGGAAGGCTTCGAAATCGGCGGCGACGGCGTGCTGGAAGTGCTGCAGGACGGGTTCGGATTCCTGCGCTCGCCCGAAGCGAACTATCTGTCCGGCCCGGACGATATTTACGTCTCGCCCGAGATGATACGCCAGTGGTCGCTTCGGACGGGCGATACGGTCGAAGGGGTGATTCAGGCCCCCCGCGAGAACGAGCGTTACTTCTGCCTGACCAAGGTCACGCGGATTAATTTTGACGACCCTGAAAAGGCCCGACACAAGGTCCACTTCGACAACCTGACCCCGCTTTACCCCGAAGAGCGGCTGAAGATGGAAATCGAGGACCCGACGATCAAGGATCGTTCGGCCCGCATCATCGATCTGG
>JAUXPG010000081.1 GCA_030683915.1 Gemmobacter sp. | reverse complement strand
CGCGGCAGCGGGCCGGGGTTGTCGGGGTCGATCAGCAGGTAATCGACGCGGTAGCGAAAGCGGTTGTCCACCGCCCCCTTGCGTCCGTGAAAGGTTTCACCGGCCAGATGCTGCACCGTCATGCTGCCGCCACCCTTTCCTCGCGTGCCGCCATCGCTGTGACGACATCGACGGCACTGGAAATGCCGTCCTCGTGGAACCCGTTCTTCAGCCACGCGCCGCAGAACCATGTGTTGCGCGTGCCGTTCATCGCCCGGACCTGACCCTGCGCCGCCAGTGCCGCCAGATCATAGACCGGGTGGCGGAACGTCGCGGTGTCATAGATCAGGTCCTGCCGGATCGGCTGGGTCGCGTTCAGCGTTACAAACAGCGGGTCGTCCTGCGGAATGGGCTGAAGCGAATTCATCCAGTAGGTCAGGTCGATGCGGTCGGCCTGTTTCCCCGCCGCTTCGGTGTAATTCCAGCTGGCCCATGTCATGCGCCGCTTCGGCATCACCGAGGCATCGCAGTGCAGCACGGCCTCGTTCGGCTGGTATTTCACCGCGCCAAGGGCCGCGCGTTCCTCGGGGCTGGCATCGGCGAGCAAGGCCAGCGTGTCGTCGGAATGCGTGCCGAACACCACGTCGTCGAACAGTTCCCATTCCCCGCCGTGGGCCCGCACCAACACGCCGCCCGGCACGCGCTGCACACCGGCAACCGGCGCGGACAAGCGGATATGGACACCCGCGCGCGTCATGGCGGTGCAAAGCCGGGTGACATACTGGATCGACCCGCCCCTGACGGTGTACCACTGATGTTGGCCAGTGGCCGACAACAGCGCATGGTTGCGGAAGAACCGGATCATCGCCTGCGCGGGGAAATCCAGAATACCCTGGGTCGGGGTGGACCAGATCGCGCCCGACAGTGGCAGGATGTAATAATCGCGAAACCACGGCCCTGTGCCAAGGCGGCGCAGAAAGTCGCGGATGGTCATGTCGGGGTCATCCGCCACCGCTTCGGCGCGGGCGTTGAAGGTCATGATGTCGCGCAGCATCCGTAGATAGGCGGGCCGCACCAGATTGCGCCGCTGCGCGAATACCGCATTCAGCGTGCGAAGCCCGTATTCGATGCGCCCGCCGTCGATGCTGGCGGCAAAGGTCATGCTGCTGGGGGCAACCGGCACATCAAGGCTTTCGAACAGCTTGACCATGTGCGGATAGTTCACGCGGTTGAACACGATGAACCCGGTATCAACGGGCTGGTCGCCGCGCTTGCCGGCAAGCACGGTGCGCGCGTGGCCCCCCATCCGGCCTTCGGCTTCGAACAACACGACCGAGTTTCCGCGCGACAACATGTGTGCGGCACTCATGCCCGATATCCCGCCCCCGATCACAGCAATACGGCGGGGGGCGTCAAGCGGGGTTTCAAAAGGCATTTAGAGAGGCTCCGGTTCAGGGTTGCGATGTATACGGCCCCGAACAGTGGCCGGATCACCCGCCAAGACCCTATGTCAACTTTTCCAGTCATGCGTGTAAATAAATTCTGACACACACAACCTGACACGTGAAAAAGCGCGATAATCCCTGATTTCCGGTGATCCGGCACAATGTGGCGTGCGTAAAGGTCGCATGATGCTGGAAACCCGCCCGAACGAATTGGCAGATGCGTCCGGTCTGGCGGACCCCTATGTTGCACGCGACATCGGGGTTTCGGCGCGGAAGGCAGGCAAGGGCGTGGAAGAGCGGTTGGCGAAGGAGGCTTCGCCCCAGCATTGGGCGGATCTTCTGGTCCGTGTGCGTGACGCGCAGGACCGTGCAGCCTTTGCTGCGCTGTTCCGGCACTTTGCCCCACGGATCAAGGGGTTCTTGATGAAATCCGGCACCCCTGCGCCGGTCGCGGAAGACTGCGCGCAAGAGGTCATGGCGGTGGTTTGGCAAAAGGCCCATCTGTTCGACCCGGCCCGCGCCAGCGTGGCGACGTGGGTCTTTACCATCGCCCGCAACCGCCGAATCGATCTGGCACGCCGGGTGCGCCCCGACCCCGAAGACCTGCCGTGGGGCCCCGAACCCGAACCCGATCAGGACGAGGCGCTGATCTTGCAGCAGGAAACCGAACGGCTTGGCGCGGCGATGGCGCTGTTGCCGCAAAAGCAGCGCGACCTGATTGAACGCGCCTACTTTGGCGACCTGTCGCATACGGAAATTGCCGACGAAACCGGCCTCCCCCTTGGCACGATCAAATCCCGCATCAGATTGGCCCTTGAACGCCTGCGCCAGCAGATGACCGAAAGCACCCTCAGATGACCATTGTCCACCACCTTTCAGACCAGTTGCTCATGGCCCACGCGGCCGGTCAGTTGCCCGAAGCCTTCGGTCTGCTGGTCGCCACGCATGTCTCGCTGTGCGATGAATGCCGCATCCGGCTTGAGGCGTTCGAGGCGGTGGGCGGCGCGCTGCTTGACCGTTGCGACAGCGTGCCGGTGGATGAGGCCCGCCTCGAGGCGTGCCTGGCCCGGATCGGCGGGCTTGCACCCGAACCGCGCCCTGCA
This sequence comes from Gemmobacter sp., assembly GCA_030683915.1. GTDB lineage: Bacteria > Pseudomonadota > Alphaproteobacteria > Rhodobacterales > Rhodobacteraceae > Wagnerdoeblera. The sequence goes on along the minus strand of JAUXPG010000081.1, from coordinate 8,060 downwards.
CCGGTGCCGCCCCGCGCGCGGCCGCTGTTCCCTGCCCCGCTGGACGCCTATGTGGGCGGCGATCTGGACAAGGTGCGCTGGCGCCCGGTCGGCATGGGGGTGCGGCAGGCGGTGTTGCGCACGGGCCGCGGGGCGACGGCGCGGTTGCTTTACATTCCCGCCGGTCAGGCGGTGCCCGACCACGGCCACCGCGGGCTGGAACTGACGCTGGTGTTGCAGGGTGCGTTCCGCGACGAATCCGACAGGTTTGGCCCCGGCGATGTGGAAATCGCCGATCCTTCGGTCAAACACACCCCGGTGGCCGAGGCCGGGGCCGACTGCATCTGCCTTGCGGCGACCGATGCGCCGCTGCGCTTTACCGGGCTGATCCCTAAACTCGCGCAGCCCTTCGTGCGGATCTGACACCGGGCGCAGGGCGCCCGGCAGGCGCGGTCAGAAATCGACCGCGATGCCCTTTTTTTCCCAATCGCCGAAACGCACGGGCTCTGGCCCGTCGCGCCCGCCGAGTTCCGGGGGCAGGTCAGCCGCCGCGGCATTGCGGCGGCGTTCATCCGCCTCGGCCAGCGCGCGTTGCGCGGCGGGGGGCAGGTCGGTGCGGGTGGTGGCGTCGGACATGGGCAACCCCTTTGCAAACCTTGTGCGGCCTTCAGGGGTGATATACCGCAGGCGCGTGTCGGGGCAAGCGTAGAGCCCTGATCAGCCCGCGGACCGGGGGTTTCACACCCCCGGACCCCCGTGGGATATTTGGGTCAGAGCGAAACAAGGGGGGGCTGGCATGGCCGAGGCACTGGCGGCGCGGCGGGCGGCGGTGGCGTTGCTGCTGGAGGTGACCGAGTCGCGGCGCATGATGGTCGAGGTTCTGGCCTCGGGCGTGCTGGATGCGCTGGACCCGGCGGACCGCGCGCGGGCGCAGCGGCTGGCCTTGGCCGCGCTGCGGCGCGCGCCGTCGGCGGATGCGGTGCTGGAACCGCATCTGCGCAAGGCGCCCCCGGCGGTGGTGCGGGCAATCCTGCGGCTGGCGGTGGCCGAACTGGCCGACCGCCCGGATGAGGCGCATGGCATCGTGTCGGCGGCGGTGTCGCTGGCGCGGGGGGACACGCGGGCGGCGCAAGCGGCGGGTTTCGTGAATGCCGTGTTGCGCAAGGTTTCGGCGGCGCCGGTCGTGCTCGATGTGCCGCGCATGCCGGTCTGGTTGCGCAGCCCGCTGGTGCGCCGGTTCGGCAAGGCGGCGGTCAAGGCGATGGAGGCCGCGCATATGGCCGGTGCCCCGCTGGACCTGACGGTCAAGGTGGCGGCCGAAGCGGGGGCATGGGCCGAGCGGCTGGGTGCCGAGGCGTTGCCGGGCGGCAGCCTGCGGTTGGCGAATGCAGGGCAGGTGTCTGCCCTGCCGGGCTATGACGACGGGGCGTGGTGGGTGCAGGATGCCGCCGCCGCCGTGCCTGCCCGCGTGCTGGCGGTGCAGCCCGGGGAACGGGTGGCCGACCTGTGCGCCGCGCCGGGGGGCAAGACGCTGCAATTGGCCGCCGCTGGCGCGCAGGTCGTGGCGGTGGACGTCTCGGACGTGCGGATGGCGCGGGTGCATGAAAACCTTGCGCGGTGCGGTCTGGTGGCGGACTGCGTGGTGGCCGACGCCTTGACATGGGACCCCGGCGCGCCGTTTGACGCCATCCTGCTGGATGCGCCGTGCAGTGCCACCGGCACCCTGCGGCGCCACCCTGACCTGCCGTTTGTCAAAGGCTCGGCGGATGTGCCCGGCCTTGTGGCGCTTCAGTCCGCGCTGATCGACCGTGCAGTGGCGCTGCTGAAGCCCGGCGGTCGGCTGGTGTTTTGCACCTGTTCGTTGCTGCCCGCGGAAGGCGAGGACCAGTTCGCCGCCGCGCTGGCCCGCCACCCGGCGCTGGAGCGCGACCAGAAGGCGGTGGCGGGCTGGCCTGGCGCATGGGACGCGCGGGGCGGCGGGCTGCGCATCCGCCCGGATCATTGGGCGGACAAGGGCGGTCTGGACGGGTTTTTCATCGGGGCGTTCCGCAAGCTCTAGCGCTCAGCGCCCGCGCACCCAGCCTTCGCCCGCCGGGGCCAGCCGCACCGCCAGCGACACCGCCGCATAGGCAGCAAAGCCCGCCGGGTCGGCCAGCGCCAGCCGGGCCAGTGCCGCGTGGCCCAGCCGGGGCTTGCCTTCGTTCGCCAGCAGATGCGGCCAGCGCGCCACGAGTTCGGCCACCCCCGCATCCTGCCGCGCGCGCACGCGGACCAGCCGTGCCAAGCCTTCGACCATCGGCCAGGTGTAGGTGGCGGGCAGGCCAATACGCTCCTGCGGGGCAAAATGCAGCCGGGCAAAGGTATCGTCCGAAATGATCGTCGGCCAGTCGCCCCAGCGCGCGCGCCCCGCCGCGTTCATGGCGAACAGCCCGAACCCCGGCGCGGGCGAGCGGGCAAACGGCAGGCGCTGCCAGAAGCGGGCATAGGCGCGGGTCATGTGACTGGCCGCGCGCGGGATCACCGGGGTGCCGCTGGCATAGGCCGGGCCGGGTGCCGCGGCGAGCGCCTGCGCGATCTGGCGCATCAGAGCGGGGCTGACACCCACATCGGCATCAAGATAGGCCCGCAGGCCCCCGCGTGCCGCGCGGTCGCCCGCATTCAGCGCGTTCAGCTTGCCGGGTTCGGCCAGATCCAGCACCGTCAGGCCCCAGCCCGCCGCCGCCGCGGCACCGCTTCGGGCGCGGGCTTGCGCCACCGTGTCATCGCGGCAGGCATTCGCCACCACGATCACTTCGGCGGCAATGCCCGGCGGGTCGGAGGCCAGCACGGCATCAAGGCAGGGGCCGATCCAGCCCTCCTCGTTGCTGGCGGGAACGATGACTGACAGCATCATTCGCCGCGCGCCAGTGCGCGCCAGCGCGGATTGTCGTCGCCCAGATGCCGCAAGGCGCCCCAAGCGCCCCAGCGGCTGGGCTGCATCACATCGACAAAGGCGGTGAACGGCGCGTCCGACTGCGCGTGCCAGCCGTCGATCAGGTCGCGGTAGAGCACGGCCATGCCGGGCGCATAGTTCAACCGCTCCAGAAACCCTGTCACCGCCGGATCGTCCTGCATCGGCCCCTGTGCCAGCACATGCGTGCCGCCTTCGTACATCATCAGCCGCAAGCCATGCTTGCGGGCCACCGCGGCGTGATAGGGGAACAGGTCGCCCACCAGCCCCTGCACAGAATCGGCCACCTTGCCGGAATGTCGCCCGTCGCGCAGGTCTTCCAGCGCCAGCCGCGTGGCCTCGGCCTCGTCCCCGGCAAGCCATCCGCGCAACAGGCCCTCGTGGTCGGGCTGGCCGACGCCGCCCGCGAAATACCCGGTGACGGCATAGGCGTCGAAGGCCGTATGCGGGGCGGGGCGCCCTTCGGCCATCACCAGCGGCGCGGAGAGGATATCGGTTTCCAGCCCCTTCCACCCGGTCTGCGTGGCGATCACCCGCACAAGCCGGTCGGGCGTGGCGCGGAACACCTCGGACCAGATCCCCGCCACCTCGGCGGCGCGCAGGGCGTAGAACTGCACCCAGCGCCATTGCTGGCCCCAGCGCGCGGCGGCCTGATCCTCGGCCCAGCGGGCCTGCGGAAACATCAGGTTCCAGACCTCGTTGGAGTATTCGACATGCGCCACCAACCCCGGCGCCAAACGGTCGCGCACCAGTTCGGCATAGCCGCGCACCAGCGCATCCTCGGCCAGATGCGGCAGGGTGAACCACGGGTGGGCGTTCAGCGCATTGGCCAGATCGACCATCACCTCGAGCGGCACCCCGACACGGGCCCATGTGTAATCCTGCGGGCGGGGCCGGTCCTCCAGCCGCGACAGGCTGCTGCCGTTGGTCCGCATCCAGTCCATGAAGCGGACCAGCCGCACACCATCCAGGCGCGCCAGCCAGTCGGGGTTGAACACGGCGCCCGCGTCCAGCAAGGCCACCCGATCTTCGCGCACCACGCGGATGGCGCGGATGGGGTCGGCAGGATCGGTGGCGGCAAGGGTGATCATCACGCTGCCCGGACCGGGCGCATAGTCAAACACGATGCGACCCGGCGCAGCCTGCACCACCGCGCCGCGTCCTTCCACCCGCAGCGTGCCACGCCCCTGATGCGTCAGAACATAGCGCCCGGCCACGCCCGCCGACACCTCGGGCAGGTCGGTCAGAATCAGCGTCGCCAGCGCCGTCAGTTCGGGTGGAAGGGCGCGCGGCCAGCCGTCGGCATCCAGCCAGCCGCCTGCCGCCAGATCATCGTGCCCCCAACCGCCCCATTGCCCCGGCAGATGCCCGATCCAGGGCCGCGCCGTCTTCATCACGTCAAGGAACGGCTGGCTCACCGACCAGTCCGCCAGTTCGGCAAGGCCAAACCCGATGCCCGGTGCGGTAACCCCGCCCAAGGCGGCGATGTCTGGCGCGGGGGCGGCATCGGGCGGGCGCGGCGGCCCCGCGGCGGGGGGCGGAGCGCCCGCGCGCGTCGCATCGGCCCTTGCGGGGGCGGGGGCATCCTGTTCGGCACGGCGCTGCTGCACCACCTCCCATGCGATGTCCTGCATCCGCCGTGCCATCGCATCGGTCACCACCGCGCGACTTTGCCATTGGCGCACCAGCTTGGCCGGCAATCCGCGCGGGTCACGGCCCGTGACGGCAGCGTGCATCACCATCGCCACCAGATAGAGCCCCCGGTCATTCAGGTGGATGTCGTCGGAAAACACATCGCCGATCGACGACAGGCCCGGCACCGTGCCGCGCCCGATCTCGTCGGCCAGCCGGCCCATCGCCTGCCCGGCAGGGATGACACGCACCTTCGGCCCCGCCGCCGCCGCGATACCTTTCCAGTTCGCCCAATCATCGGCGATCCGCTGGCGCCACGGCAGATGGCCCAGCGGGTCATAGGGCACCGGCCGCCCCGTGCCGCTTTCCAGACTGTGCCACGTCTCGTAGATCCAGACCTGCGCCGCGGGGTTGGCCCGCACCGCCAGATCGGCCCAGCGTTTGGCAAAGCCGTGGCTTTCCGACCAGTCCAGATGGTTCTTCAGCGGTATCGCCTCGGTCAGCACCAGATGTTCGAACCGCCCCGACTCCAGCGCGCGCTTGCCATCGACCCCTTGCGCGGTATGGGAATTTTCCCAGCCCCATTTCAGCGGCGCGCCATTGATGATCTGCATCTCGGCCTTCAGCGTGACCGACTGCGCGGCTGCCGCGCGTTCGACCATGCCGGGCAGCACCGGCCCGATCAGGGAATGGCCGACAAACAGGATATCGGCCATCAGGGCAGTCAGGTTCATGGGGCAACTCCGGTCAGGGGGATGGCGCGCACGACATCCCACGTCAGCGCCTGCAAGGCGGCGGCGGTGTCGGCCGGCACCTGAACCGGGGTGCCGTCCGCCCGGGCAACCGCGGCGGGCAGGCCCTGTGGCGAGCGGTGATAGAGCACCGCATAATGCGCCAGCGCGATCAGATAGGCGCCCAGATCGTTCAGATGGATCATGTCCTGCGACCCGTCGGGATTGCGGGCAAAGAACGCCTCCCGCTGCGCGACCCCCGGCACCTGCCCTGCCTCGGCCGCGCGCACCGCAGCGGCCAGAACCTGCCCGCCGGGGATCAGATGCACTGGCGGCGCGCCCCATGCCATCGCGCCCTGGGCCAGTTCGCCCAACCACAGCGCAGGCAGATCGGCGCCAATCCGGTCCAGCCATCCGGCGGGATCGTCCAGCCGGTGCCATGTTTCGTAAAGATAGATCCGCGCATCGGGGTTGCCCGCCTGCGCGGCCAGCACCCAGCGCGCCAGATAAGCGGGCGACGCGTGCCAGCGGATCGCATCGCGCAGTTCCACCATCTCGGTCAACACCACCGCGTCATAGGCGCCTGATTGCAGCGCCGCCCGCGCGGGGCGGAAGTGCGGATGCGCGTTTTCCCCGGCGAACCCGGCGATCTCCACCGCGTCCTCCCAATGCGCGCGCAGCGGTGTGCCCCAGCCCAACTGGCTGGCGTGGTCATGCCCGGCCATCTGCGCCAGCATCGCGGGCATGTCGCGCCCGACCAGCGAATGCCCAAGGTGGAACACCCGCAACGGCCCCTCGGGCGGCATCAGCGGGGACAGCGCCGCCTGATAGGCCGCCAATTCCACCGACGCGCGCGGCGCAGGCAGTGCAGGCCCGCGCGACCATCGCCGCCAGCCGAACACGCTCGCGGCACCTGCTGCCGCCACCGCCGCCAGACCCGCCCAAAGCATCATGCGCCGCTGCATCCCCCGCCCTTTCCGCCGTGTCCCCGGCGCAGCCCGTTTCTGCCTTCTTCCTGCCCGACTGCCCCGCTAAAGTGCCGCCATTCCAGCCCCAGCGCAGGCCCGATCCCCCGATGACACCGCCCGCCCGCACGCCCGGAACACTGCTGATCCACGTCACGGTGCCGCTGTACCGTGCGCCGGATGGCGGTTGGCTGCTGGAAGATCAGGCCAGCAACGGGTTGCGGCTCTGGGCGCAGCATTTCGACCGGCTGATCGTCACCATTCCGCTGGAAACCGGGGCGCCGCCGCCAAGTTGGGTACCGATCAGCCGGGTTGGCCCCGACCTGGCGCGCATCGAACTGGTGCCCCTGCCGGTGGCTTGGCGCGCCGACAGGTTCCTGCGCGCGTTGCCCGAAGGGCGGCGTCTGCTGCGGGGCGCCATCGCGCGCGCCGACCGGCTGGCCTTTGCCATCGGCGGGCTGTTCGGTGACTGGGGGGCCGTTGGCGCGCTCGAGGCGCGCCGCATGGGCCGGCCCTATGCCGTCTGGACCGACCGGGTGGAAAGCGAGGTCACGCGCGGGCTGGCCAGCACGGCGCCGCGCTGGCGCACCCGCCTGCGCGCCCGGCTGACATGGCGCCCGATGGCAGCGCTGGAACGCCACGTCATCCGCCATGCTGCGCTGGGGCTGTTTCACGGGCGCGACTGCCTTGATGCCTACGCGCCCTTCTGCCGTCACCCCGAACTGGTGCACGACATCCACCTCAAACGTGCCGACCACATCACCCCCGAGGCGCTGGAGGCCAAGACGGCGCGCATCACCCGCGGCGACGGCCCGCTGCGGCTGGTCTATGTCGGGCGGGCCGACCCGATGAAGGGGCCGCAGGACTGGGTCGCCGTTCTGGCGCTGCTGGCCCAGGCGGGGGTGGATTTCCGCGCAAGCTGGTATGGCGGGGGCGCCGGGATCGACCAGATGCGCGCCGAAATCGACCGGCTTGGCCTTGGCGCACGTGTGGCGCTGCCGGGGTTCCTGGCCGACCGTGGCGCCGTGATGGCCGCCTTGCGCGATGCCGATGCCCTGCTGTTTTGCCACCTGACCCCGGAATCCCCCCGCGTGCTGATCGAGGCGCTGGTATCGGGCACGCCGATTGTGGGCTATGGCGGCGCCTTTGCCGCCGACCTGATCGCCCGCCACGGCGGCGGCGCGCTGGTGCCCGTGGGCGACCGGGCCGCACTGGCGCGTGTGGTGATCGACCTTGCCCGCGCCCCCGCACAGCTGGCATCGCTGGCCCGCGCCGCCGCTGCCGACGGGGCGCCCTACGAAGACGAAGCGGTGTTCGCGCATCGGTCGCATCTGATTACGGATGGCCTGCCGGGGCCGCGCGGCTGAAACCGGCCATCACCAGCCCGGCCCCCCGCACGATCCGCCCTCTCAGACGGTGCCCGATGGCAAAGGGCGGCACGGGAATGGCGAACACCGCCTCCACCCCGCCATTGCCGTTGAACCCGATCCGCAGCGCATCAAACCCCAGCACCGCCTGACTGGCGGGAAACTGGCATTTGTAGGCGGCTTCCTTGGCCACAAAGATCATCCGCGCGGCGCACAGCGGCTCGCGCTGGGTGGCCAGCCAGCGGCGTTCCTCGGCGCGGGTGATGGAATCGATCAGGTCTTCGGGAAAGGGCGCATCAGGTTCGGCATCAAACCCCAGCCCCGCACATTGCCGCGCTGGGGCCAGCACGGCCAGCGCCAAACCGTCGGAATGGGTGATCGACCCGACAATGCCCGATGGCCAGACCGGCGCGCGGGTCTGGCCCACCGGCACGGC
>JAUXPG010000024.1 GCA_030683915.1 Gemmobacter sp. | reverse complement strand
GGCGTTGTTGCGTAACTCACGCCTGAGGCGTGGCTGCCCCTTTCCCCATCGACGTCAGGCGACGCGGACAATCTCGGCGGTGCCGAGAGCGTTGAAGCGGTTCATGAGTGCGACGCGGATGTGGATTTCGGCGGTCTGGCGGTCGGGGTCTCTTGCCGCGATTCGCTCGCCGAAGGATTTGAGGCACCGCATCTTGGCTTCTGCGCGGCTGCGGGCGTGGTATCCGGTCAAACGCTTCCAGAACGCGCGGCCATAATGACGCGTGGCACGGAGGGTTTCGTTGCGCACCCGTGCCGCTGGACAATCCTCTTTCCACGGGCGACCGTTCTTGCGGATCGGAATGTTCGCTGTGCCGCCACGCGCGATAATGGCGCTGTGGCAGCGGCGAGTGTCATAGGCGCCGTCCGCGGTCACGGTGCCGATGTCCTCGCCCTGGGGGATCTGGTCGAGCAGGTCTGGCAGGACGGGGCTGTCGCCTTCCCGGCTGGGGGTAAACTCGACAGCGCGGATGTCCGAGGTGGCAGTGTCCATGGCCAGATGGACCTTACGCCATTGGCGGCGCCCCTGAACGCCGTGCTTGCGGGCCTGCCACTCGCCATAACCGAGGAACTTGATCCCGGTGCTGTCCACCAGCAGGTTCAGCGGCCCGTCGGCACGGCGATACGGGATCTGCACCTTCAGGGTCTTCTGCCTGCGGCACAGGGTGGAGTAGTCTGGAACGGGCCAGTTCAGTCCTGCGAGCCGCAGGAGGCTGGCGACCATCCCGGCGGTCTGTCTGAGCGGCAGCTTGAACAGCACCTTGATCGACAAGCAGAACTGGATCGCGGCATTCGAGAACACCGGCGGGCGCCCAGGGCGGCCTTCATGCGGCGCGTGCCAGGCCATTTCTTTGTCCAGCCAGATAAGCAGTGACCCGCGCTTCCTGAGCGCAGTGTTGTAGTCAGACCAGTTAGTGGTGCGGTAGCGGGCGGGCTTGGGCTTGCTCATGCCACCCGTCTAACCGCATGGATTCGCGATGTGAATCCTTCACGGCGAGAGTTCTGCAACATGTGTAACCGCCCCTTGCGCAAGAGGGTATTTGCAGGCTCGTCCTGGCGCATCGTCGGGTGCTGACATGTGTCCGGCCTCTGATGCGGCCACTTCCACGCCGCGGGCCCGTATGGTGTTCGCGGATCAGATCCCAAATCAACGCCGCGTACTCGAAGGCACTTTGTTGCAGGCTGGTTCCTCTGATCCTGTCTACGACCGTTGCGCCAAACCACTCCTTGCCCTCTTCCGCTCCGACGTCCTCGCGACCGACGACGGCTATGCCGCCGTGGCCGGAGACTTGTAGACGCCGCCCCGGGCCATCAGGGCCCAGACGATCCGCGCCATCTTGTTGGCCAGTGCGACCCGCACCAGCATCGGCGGCTTGCGCGTCAGCATGCCGCCCAGCCAGGTGCCCGGCCGTGCAGCGGCATGGACGTGTCGCTTGATGATCACGCTGTTCGCGCCGATGATCAGCAGCCGCCGGAGCGATCGCTCGCCCATCTTCGTCGTGGCACCGAGCCGCTGCTTGCCGCCGGTCGAGTGCTGCCGCGGCGTGAGGCCAAGCCAGGCCGCAAAATCCCGCGCCTTGCGGAAAGTCTCGGGCGGCGGGGCCAATACCGCAATGGCCGTGGCGATCAGGGGGCCGATGCCCGGCACGGTCATCAGCCGGCGGGCCACCTCGTTCTTCCTTGCACGCGCCTCGATCTCGACGTCGAGCTTGCCGATCTCGGCCTCGAGATGCGAAAGCGCCGCGACCAGCACCGTCAAGGTCGCGATGGCGTCGGCGGGCAGGCCGCTGTCGGCATCTTCCACAATGGCGATCAGCCGGGCGGCGTTGGCCGCTCCCTGCGGCACGACCTGCCCGAACTCGCCCAGATGGCCTCGCAGGGCGTTGATCGCTTGCGTCCGCTGCCGAATCAGAAGCTCGCGGATGCGGAAGACCATCGCCGCCCCCTGGGTCTCTTCGCTCTTCACAGGTACGAAGCGCATCGTCGGGCGAAGCGCCGCTTCGCAGATCGCTTCGGCATCGGCCGCGTCGTTCTTCTGCCGCTTCACGAAAGGCTTCACGTAGGCGGGTGGGATCAGCCGCACCTCATGGCCGAGCTTGCCGATCTCGCGGCCCCAGAAATGGGCGCCGCCGCAGGCTTCCATGGCTACCACGCACGGCGGCAGGCGGCCGAAGAAGTCCAGCACCTGGTCGCGCCGAAGCTTCTTCCGAAGCACAGCTCGCCCAGAGGCATCAGCCCCATGCGCTTGGAACACGTTCTTCGCCAGATCGAGCCCGACCGTGGTAATCTCCGACATGACCGTCCTCCTCTGTGGATCGTCGCAGACCCACCTTGGCACATCGATGCCGTCGGGGGGCGGTCACATCATCAACGCCACCACGATGCAGTCATGCCCCATCTCGACAATCTGGCGATGGAGGCCATAGCCGCAAGGGCCCGCCTCATAGCAGAAATGCAGCCGTGCTCCGCCTGCTACCAACTTGTCGACCAGCTTGCGCACATGATCAGGTCGATGCGGCACCGTTCCCAAGTGGCGGACCTCACCGCCCCGTTCGCCCTGTGCAATAGCCACTGAAATCGTCGCCTTGTGGACATCCAGCCCGATGAACGTGCTATCCTGCATTTGGTCTCTCCCCCATTCTTGAGGCTCGGCGCCCGCCAACCGGGCGCAACCCTCGAACGGAGAATGCCGCGGGAGAGGCCACAGACCCAGTCAGTTCAGGGCCCGATCATGGGGTCTAAGGCGCGCCCTGCCCCGTCATCCTGCGCCGCGTGCGAACACGCCGGCCAGCGCGCGCCCGACAAGCCCGGTCACGCCGGGGCGCGGCAGCGCATCGAACGGCAGAGGCCGGCACACTTCTACCGCGGCCACACCGACACGGGCGGTCAGCGCCGCGTTCACGACGCCTTCGCCGAACCGGCGCGACAGTTTCGACATCACGCCCCCGCCCGCGACCGATGAGATCAGGTCGTCGCCCACCGCCACCGCGCCGGTGGCGACCAGATGCCCGAACACCCGCCGCAGCAGGCGCCAACTGCCGAAACTGCCTGCGCGCCCGCCATAAATTTCCGCGATCCGCCGGATCATCGCCAGATTGGCCGCCAGCGCCACCGCCACATCGACCAAAGCCAGCGGCACCAGCGCTGTCGCCGTCGCCACCCGCCGCGCGGCAACCTCGATCTCCCGGCGTGCCGCAAGGTCGGGGCCGGTCAGCAGGGCGCGTTCGGCCAGCCGGATCAGCGCATCGCCGTCGACCAGCGCCGCGCCCTTGTCCGCCACCTCTTGCCGCGCGGCGGCAAGTTCCGGGCGCCCTGCAAAAAGCCGGTCCACTTCCGCCAACACCTTGCGCGCTGCGGCGGGGTCATGCGCGGCCAGCGCGCGGGATCGGATGCCATCAACCCGCCCCAGCCGCATCAGCGCCGCCCATTCGCGCCCCGCAATCCAGACAAGCGCCACCAGTGCCACCGCCGCCAGCGCCAGCGCCAGCCAGCCCAGCAGCGGCCACCGCGCGATCAGCCCCGCCACGAAATCGTAGGTCGCGATCCCCAGAG
>JAUXPG010000494.1 GCA_030683915.1 Gemmobacter sp. | reverse complement strand
GCCATGTCCTCGGCCGAACCTTCCGGCATCGGGACAATCTGCGACCCCAAGGGCGCGTCCCGGAACACGTCACGGATTGCGGTTTCCAGCTCGGCCAGCAGCTGCGCCGACAGAGACGACCGCCGCAGGGGTGCCGATCCGGCCCAAGGGCTGTAAGCGTCCGAACCGATCCTGAAATGCAGAACCTCACCGGCCAGCGCGATTTCAGAACGCCCGCCGCCCGCCTCAGAGACTTGCAGCCGGTAAGAGCGTGGGTCGCCGTCGCGGGTGGTCAAATCCCAGTCGCTGGCCGGGATCAGGCGGTCACGGATCAGGAAAACCGCCTCACCCCGCAAGGCCAGAGAACGGGCCGTCAGCGCCAGAGCGCGGCGGCTCAACAGGTCCGTTCCCTTCACATCGGCCAGCGACAACCCGCCTTCCCAGAGGGTGACGCAGGACTGGACAGCGGAGGTCAATTCGCCCAGGCCCGCCACGCCACCGATGTAGGAAGCCCGCGCTTGCATCACCTGGGCGGTGTAGCCGGTGCCGCTCGACCGGGTTTCGGGCGTGGGCTTGCGGCGGAAAATGTCCATGAACCCCATGTCAGGCCCTCCAACGGTTGAAGGGGTGAACCGCACCCCGGACGGGTTGCCGGTCAGAATGGCTTTCCCATGACCGCGCCTCGATCTGGGCTTGCGGATAGGCCGGGACAGTGACTGCCGACAGCTCGAAGAGGGCCGCGCGCGTCACGGTGCGCAGCAGGCCCGCGCCCCGATTCTCGATCCTCTCCCCTCCCGGCTGGACCATGAAGCCGGGAGAAAGCCCCCGGATCAGGCCCGAGGCATGGGCCGCGAGAAAGTCCCGCGCCCAGCTGGTGCCGCCGTCGATCCTGGCTTCCAGCACAAGCGCCGCGTCCGTGTCTGACACCTTGAGGGTGCCAGCGGCCCGAGAGGCCAGCGGCTTTTCCCAGTCATGACCGGACAGCAGGTGAATATCCTCGCCCGCCTCGATCCGGTCTGCGAAGGCCCGAGAGGCGAAGATTTCCCGCCGTCCCGGTGCCAGCTCGGTTTCTGCGCCGTAGGGGAACGCCGCCCGAAGGTGAGTTGCCCCACCTTCGCTGCGCAATTCCAGCCCGCCGAGAGACGCGCCCCAGAGCATTACGCGGCCAGCTCAAGCCCGGTCAGCAGCTGGAGCTGCGAACCGCGCGCCACGGTCACGTCAGCCGTGGTCAAGGCCGTGAGCCGAAGCCCGCCCGACTGGGCGTCCGAGTAGGGGTCGCGGATCAGGTCCACCGCCCCCCAGATGCCGACGAAGATCGGGGCCACGCCGCCCGCGTTCGTGGTCAGCAGGGCTTGGGTTGCCAGCGGGGTGCCTGCCGGGGTGGCGAGAGCGTTCGAGGTCTGAACCGGCGCGCCGATGTTTTTGACCAGGCGTTCCCATTCCGTGATCCCGGTGCCGGTGAAAGCTTCCGCATCGTCCAGGAAGGACCACAGCTCGGGCCGGATCAGGGCCTTGATACCGCTCGGGCCGGTGGCCGTGTTGGCGGTCATGAAGCGCACCACGGCGGCACGGATCGCGGCCCACGATGCCAAGGCATCAACCGCCGTCGAAGTGATGCCATAGGTCGCCGCGCCGGGGATCACGCCAAGCGGCTGGCCGTTGGCGCCGGTGCCAAGGAAGATTGCCTTGTCCAGCTCTGCCGCCATCGTGCCGTTCATGTCACGGCGGATTGCGGCTTCCAGCGCCTCGCCCGATTGCAGCAGCGTCTTGCGGGTGATCCGCATGTGGATGCCAAGGTTATGCTCGGGTTTCAGCGCGCGGTCCGTGGTGGCATAGGCGGTCGGACCGGCCACGTTCGCGGTTTCGCCATCGGCCCAGCCTGCCGAGACTGCCGAAGTCGTCACCGGCCATTCCACCGCGCCGCTGCCGATCTGGATCATTTGCGCCCCCATCTGCGCCGCGACCGAGGCCGGGAACAGGCGGTCGATGATGGGCCGGGTCTGCATCGGGTCGGGCGTGCCGGCGGCGATGGTTTCACCGGCCCGCTGTTCCAGTGCCATCAGCGGAACCGGGGTGCCGCGATAGCCGCCTTGGTTGCGCAGCTCTTGCACCACTTCGGCGGTCTGGCCCGTCAAGGCGCGGCCTTCGTCCAGGTGCAGCGCGACCTGGCGCATCTCGAAGCCCGCGACCAGATCAGCAAACTGCCGATCGGTGCGGGTTTCCAGCTCGGCACCAGCCGCGCGGCGTTCGGTGTTTTCGGCCACGAGGGCGGCGCGGAAGCGGACTTCGTTCGTCTGGTATTCCTTGTCCAGCGCGTCCATTTCCTTCGTTTCGTCCTCGGTCGGCTTTTCCTTGCCCGAGAGGTTCGCCAGCTTTTGGCGGATTTCCGACTGACGCCGGGTGATCTTGATCGATTCCAGCATGGTTTACTCCTTTGCCGGGGTTGCAGGGTCCGTTGCCAGCGCGGCAACGGCATCGGCCCAAGCTTTCCGCTCGGGTGATTTCTCTTTGTGGCCGCACTCGATCCGGGTCTTGCGCGTGTGGCAGGGACCGCAGAGGGCTTGCAGATTGCGCGGGTCGAAGGACAATTCCGGGTGGGTCCGCACGGGCTTGATGTGATCGACTTCCAGCCGCCGCCGTTCGCCACAGCCCCGGCATTTCCACCCGTCGCGTTCGAGGATCTGTTGACGCAGCACCTGCCATCGCCGGGTTGCCGTGACGCGCTTTGAATGGCGGGCGTGTTCCTTCCGGCTCACAGCCATAGCGCCCTCGCTTTCCGGGCCGGGGCCGCTTTCATCCTGGCACCCTGCGCCACCGCCAGAACCGTTGCAGCCGCGGCGTCGATCCGCCCGAGGCTGCGGGCCTTCGCCAGCTTGTGGTTGCCTGCCGGATCGACCAGCGTGATTGCATCCGAGAAGGCGAAGCGCAGAAGCATGGACGGCGCGGCCTTCACTTCGCCGTCAAACAGCGCCCGGCGGAACCGCTCGATGTCTTCGCTGCCATCCTTCCAGCCGAAGCCGCGCCAGATGAACGGGACACGGGCCAGCCCTGCCGCCTGCATCGCCTCTGTGAACTCGGCATGGCGGAAGCGGTCGCCCACCACGCAATCCGGCGTGATCCCGTCCAGGTGATGCACGATCTGGGCAAGCCATGGGCCGGGCGGCACGGTTGCTTCTCCCATGACGGACAGCTCACCGCGTTCCTGCATCTGGCAATATCGGTCGGACACGCCATCGGACGCGCCGCGATCTGCAAGGGAAGGGGTGGCCGGGAAGGTGCCGAGAGCTTCCAGCCGCCCGGTTTCGGGCCAGTAGAACGCCGCCGCCGACATGGAACGGGAACCGCCGAGGTCCACGCCGAGGATGCAGGGGCCTTCACGCTCGGGCAGCTGGTCGGGCGAAACCTCTGCCCCCATCCATTCGTCAACCGTGACCAGCACAGAGCGATCCTCGGTCGAAACCCGTTCGTTGCGATTCAGGTTGCGGAAGCTGGACAGGGCCGAACCGCCACGGGCGATTGCGCGCTGCGC
Source organism: Gemmobacter sp. (assembly GCA_030683915.1). Lineage (GTDB taxonomy): Bacteria > Pseudomonadota > Alphaproteobacteria > Rhodobacterales > Rhodobacteraceae > Wagnerdoeblera. Next base: position 6,726 of record JAUXPG010000494.1, on the reverse strand, counting down.
CTGTGACACCAGCCATTCCGGGGCCGCGCCGATGCCTTCGGTCGCGCCGGGATTGGCAATGAGAAGGCTGTCCAGATCATCGGCGGGCAGGCCGAAGGCGGGGCGGTGTTCCTGCACATAGGTTCCCGGCGGCGGATCATCCAGCCAGCGGCTGAAGGTGTTGGCATCGTCGGGCGCGCTGGTGGAAATGATGAGCGCCCGGCCATCGCGTTTGCCAAGGCCCGAGAGGATTGCGTTTTCCAGGCTGTCGCCCTTCTCGCGTTCCCACGCCGCCCGTTCGTCCATAATGGCAAGGGTCGGAGCGCCGCCGAGAATGGACTTGCCATCGGCTGCGATCACGCGGGCCAGCCCACCGCCATTGCCTGCGAACTCGACTTCCAGCTTGGAGCCGCGCCGGATGGTGAACAGCGACTGGTCAGCATCGGGCAGGCCCTGAATGTATCCGACAAGAAACTGGAAGGCGGTCTTGGCTTGGTCGCGGTTCCGGGCTGCGAAGATGATCTCGCGCTTGGGTTGCGGGTTTTCTTCCAGTGCGCCGACCAGCTCGCCCAGGGCCAGCCCTGCCGAGAGGGCCGTCTTTGCGTTACCGCGACCGATGGACAGCACCCCGACCATGACTTTCTTGGCAAGAGCGCCTTTCACGAATTTACGTTGAAAATCAGCGAGTTTGAGCGGTTTTCCGGCCTTTTTACCCTCTGGAATGAGCAAAAGCCCCAGAAACTGAATGGCGCGGACAGCTTGCGATTTTCCCCCGATTTTTTTCAGGAGAGGGAAAGGAAGAGTCCCCCCGCCGGTCTTCTGGCCCACGGACTTAGGGGCATTGGGACCAGATCCACCGAAGAGGTCAGCCAGCGCCGCTGTGTCGTGTTTCGTCATGACGCCTTCCTCTCTAAATTCCACCGTCCTGCTGGATGGTGAGGGTTGTTGTGATGGGTATAGGAAGGCAGCCCCGGCGCTTGCCGAGGTCGCCCCTATACCCACCGCGATCTTGCTGGCCGGAGCCGGGCCGCCGCTTAGGGTCCATCCATGCGCGCGTCCTCGCTGGATGGTTGACCGCTGCTTTCTGCACATGGACGCCGTGCAGGGGATCGGGCCTCGGTCTCTCGGACTGCCCTTGCTTTGTGATCCCGCCCCGTGGTGAGCGCTTCCATGTGCGGGGCCACTGTCTGAACCCTCCCCCGCACCTGGTCCCGCCGCGTGAGCGGCAGGCATGTATCGTCAATCCCTCTCGATCAGGTCAGGCTCTGGCTCGGGCGCGCTGGTGAACTCGTCCAGCATCTGCCGCATGATCCGCTCTTGCTTGGGCGTGGGGTGCCATGCGGGGCGCTTCCCATGCCGGGCGATGGACCGTGCGAAGCTGCGCACAAAGCCCTCTGTGCGGGCGTCCCCCATCACGCGGCGCATGACCGCCGGCCAGCGCAGGGTGAGGATTTCGTCAAGCTCAAGGTCCGTCATACCGACACCCCGCGATACCGTGCGCCCACGCGGGCAAGGTGCGAAGATCGGGCAAGGGTCTTGGCCTCACGCGGCGCGCGTTCGTCGAAGATCAGGGCAACCTGATCGAGGACGGCTTGCGCCAGATCGTCGGGCACATCGCTCGCCACATCACCAAAGCCCGCCGGATACTCGATCACCACGCGGGCCGAAGACGTGCCGCGAATGGACGCGGGCCAGCTCAGATAGGGCCGTGTCCCGGTCACGAAGTCGAAGCCTGTGAGGGCTTGGCCGTCGATGGTGACTGTCGCGGTCGCATCATCGGCCACAGGGCCAATGGGCAACGTCAGGCCCGCCCCATGCACCAGATCGAGGATGGTCACACGGATCGTCTGGGACAGCAGCGCGACCTGGGCGAAGTGTTCGACTTCCGCCGCCGCCGCCCGTCCCATCCTGTCCAAGGTAAGATCATCGTCTGGCCCGTCGATCCGGGCGTATTCCTTCAGCTCGGCCAGGACGAAGGGCGCGTTGGCGCTGGTCGGGGTGCGCTGCACAAGCATCTTCATGCCGCCACCTCGACCGTGCTGATATGGCGAAAGAACGCCGCCTGATCGCGCGGGGCCATCGCCTCGAAACAGGCCAGCGCATAGGCTTTCAGCTCGTTCTCGGTCGCCCAGCTGGCCCAGTGGCGCGCATCTTCCATGCCCCCGAGGAACGGCGGCAGAGGGTCGCCCATCGCACCCAAGGCGGCGGCGGCGGTTTCCAGCGCGTAATCATCCGGCAGGGAGCGCAGAGCGGCGACAGCCAGCCCGGCGCGCTCACAGATGGTCAGGCGGGCGCGGCACACCACGCTGAACCCGCCCCATGCGTCCGGCTCGCCCAGAACTAGGGTATAGCCCAACATGCGCGAAACCCGCTTGTGGCGGTCCTGCATGAACTGGGAAAGGATGTTGCCACGCTTGCGGCGGTCGGAATCCCCGCGATCACGCTGGATTTCGGCGCTTTCAGCAGGGGCGCGTTCTTGATCGCTCGGGACTGTGCTAAGTCCGCCCATGATCGATTCTCCCTAGCGGGGGTTTCGGTTGAGGTCGGGGCGGACGAAGTTTGGCGACAGAGGCCGTCCCGACCGGCTTTGATGGTCTAGCTGCCATCCTCCTTCGGGTCGTGCATCAGGCCGAAGCCGATGGCAGAAAACTGGATTGCAGCGATTTCCCGCGTGGTGCGGACACCGCCCTTGATGGGGGTGAAGCCCTCGACATGGCGAAAGCCGCCCGCCTCGGTTTTGATCATCACTTCACCTTTGAAGGGCACCACACGCTCACCGATGATGGTGTTGCGGTCCTCGGCTGTGACCCAGCTGTAAAGCTCGGCCAGCACATCGAAGTCATGAACGCGCAGGTGAAAGACGTTTGCCTGAAACCAGACACAGGCCGCTTCGATCCCGATCTGTTGCGGCAGGCCGAACAGCGAAGCCAGAACCTGTTCCAAGGTCTCGCCCTGAAACAGGGTGCCGAACTCTTCCGGCTGGATCGTCTGGTATCCCTGATACCGCTTTCGGAAATTCGGGGAATACTTGATCTGGCCGAACCGCTGAACACGCTCGACGCACTGTGCCGGGCTGGGCGTGGTCAGAACCGCGAGAAGGAACCGTGCTGCATCCAGTGGGGTCATTTCCGGGGCGTTGACGCCGCGCGCACCAGTGGAAAGCAACCCCGCCTCTTTGAGGCGGCGCGCGTAATCCGTGGCCGTGCTCTCGGGCATGGTCAGGGATTGTGCCATCAATTTGATAAAGGCTGCGGATTTCATGCCCTATGCGTAGATCGACCGAATAGGGCGCGTCAAGACCTATTCGTTAATCTTCCGTAAAGGGAGCGGGAATTTTTGTAGACATGCCGCATTTCCTGCCAACCTTCGTCAGCCCTTCGGCTCGATCTGGGTCGCAGGCAGATCAGGTTCCATGCCGGGCAGAGCTGGTGAGGACGGCGGGGGCAGGCCGTTGCCGGACGGAAGCTGCCCTTCGTCTGGGAACAGCGCCGGTATCCGCCGCAAGGTTGCTTGGTTGCTCAGGCTGTTTCGGTCGGGCTGTTCCTCTTCCGAGACGATCACCGTGGCGCTAAACAGGCTGTGCCGGATTCCGTCTCGACTGCCGACCCATGCAACCCTGTCGTTGACGATGTAGGCGTTGACTGTTCCGGCCTTGCCGACCTGCCGTATCTCGATCCAGTTTGCCGCCGCCAGATCAGCCGCCGCTCGAATGACTGTCCTCTTGGAGCGCCCCATCATCTGGGCAAGGGTTTCCTGACTGACCACAACCGCATTGTGTTCACCCACGCGGGCCACCAGCAGGTGCATAAGCTCTGCCGCCCTGGGGCTTTCCCTCATGAGCGCGGCCCATGCTTCATGCGCAGCGCGCTCTGTCTGGACCCACGAAGACCGGGGCGGGCGGGGCGGCGGAAGAACTGCTTTTGTCATAGGGTAGTGCCAACTCTGTCCAAAATGTTGACAGATCATATTGGCAAGAATTTTGACAGGCAAGGCTAAAATCGTGACTGAAAATCACTCGTTTTTTGTCACAGGGTAGTGACACAGCTGGTGTCACTACCCCCCCTTGTAAGACATTGATTTCAAAAGGCTCTGATTTTTTGCTTTCTAATGATCTAAAGTCCACCAGCCGCAGGCCGGGCAAGCCAAGCGGCGTTCCACGTCGCAGGCGCAGGATTGCCCGGAATGCGGCTTTCGGCACATTTCCAGTGAAGCAATGCCGGTTCCACTTACCCCACCCTGTCCCGTGGGTCAGGCAGGGAGTGTGGATAACTCAGCCGAATATCCTCGACCAAAGGCTTTTACGCTGAATATCGGTGAGCGCCTTCACCTGGTCTGCCAGCGCCTCGATAGTGCGGGTCGCGGCGTCCAGCTTGGCGTCTGTCGCCTCGATCCGCTTTTGCGTGTCCTCGATCTGCGCCAGCACGGCAGGCGGCGGGGCGCTCGGGTTGCCTTCCGGGGTGTCGTCTGGGTTGCCAGACAGAACCCGGCGGGATGCAGCCGAAAGCACCTCAGCAGCGAAGGCGGCTTGTGTCTTGCCCGCCTTCTTTGCCGCCTTGTTCAACAGGCTGCGAAACTCAGGGGAAAATTCATCGCCCTTTAGGGTCAGCGTGGGGCGGCGGTCAGCAGGCCGGGTTGCCATCAGCTCTGCCCGCGATTTTGCAAGAACTCGCTCACGATCCGGCGAACCGCCTCTGGACGGCTCGGGATGCCATCTGCAAGGCGACGATATTCGTCCAGCTGCGCCGCCATGTCCGCAGTCATGCGAACCAGCACCTGAACCTCTTTATCTTTGTTCATTTGATATCCTGATATCTTTGATGTTGACGGGCAGGGTTGCCGCTTGATATCACGATATCACCGCCGCCGACTTGGCGCAATCTTGCATAGGGAGAAGACAATGAACGCGACTTCCGAGACCGATACCGGCTTGCCCGGATCATCCCATCAAAAGCCCGATCTGACGGAATACCTGCGAAAGATGCAGTCGAACGCAATGCGCGTGGAAAAGCTTCTGGGCGCGGTTTCTGCCTGCATCGACGATGCAGAGCGCCAAAACATCTGTGTTCTAATGATCGAAGAGGGCTGGACCATCGCCCGCGACCTGAACCGAGGGCTTGATAGCGTCAACCTCCCGGAAGGTGCACTGTCATGATCGCAGATTTCAAGTTTACCCCGCTTCGCATGAACACGCCGCACGACAACCTTTGCGCCGCGATCAGCATCATCCAGACACAGATCATGGCGGCGGACAGCGAATTTGAGACGAAGGTGGTGTTTGGGAATTACCACTTCCCCACTGACCAGATGCAAGCAGCGGTTGCCCTTCTGGTAGCTATGATCGGAGAAGTCGAAGATATGCGGTGGCACCCTGACACCCCGTGACGGGTTGCCGTGTGGGTTGCTTAGAATGAAGAACACCCCGTAACGGGTTGCGTTGCGGGGTGTTCTCGCCTTCTGGGGGCTGTGATTCCGACAACGGGTTTTATGTAATGTAAACCACAAGCAACCCACATCACCCCGAGGTTGTGACGTGGTGGCCGGATTTTGAAGTATACGTTCCTATTTCTTGCCATCTTCCTTCCGGTCAAATCCCTGCCTCGACCTCGATCTGATAGCGCATCCGGCGGAGCTTGCGGTGCATCGCCACCAGCTCACCCGCCGCTTTCAGGGGCATATCGTCCTGGCACGTCTCGACCAGCTTCATAAGCCCGTGGTCAAAGCTGCGCAGCTGGTCACAGATCGCAGCCGCCCGCGCGGGGTCGGGCTTCTTGCGGCGGCTTCTCCCGGTCCCAGTCATGGCGCTGCCCCATCGTCTTCGCAGCGGATTTCAAGGGCATCCCTGCGCCCCAGAGAGACGACTTCCTTGATCCGCATTTCCCTGCCCTCGAACAGCACCCGGTCTGTGTTGTTCACCCCATCAAGCCAGCGAACGCGAAAGATGATGATTCCCTTGTCCGCAATGCCGTAGGACGCGATGAACTCGCTGGTGCCGCGCTTGATCACCTGCGCCGCGACCGTTGCCCGGTCTGACCAAGCGTAGATCACGCCGCCGTAGTCATCGACCGTATAGGTGTTGCTTTGAATGGTGATCCGGTGATCCATCTTCCCCGACTGCATGGCTATTCGTCCTGCCAGTCGATGAAGGACAAGGCGTCTTGCAGGGTCGCGCCCTCGATCCCCGATTCCTTCGCCAGCGCCATTGCCTGCATCAGCGCGCCCAGGGCGCGGGCCTTGCCGCCAGCGTCAAACGCCTGCATGGGCCGAACAACGTCAATCAGGACGCGCCCGCCCAGCTTGGCGGTGGCTTCCTCTGCCATCAGCATGGCCACGGGTTGCAGGATCAGCTGCGCCAAATGGCGCTGCGCCTCTCGCACCAGCGGGCCGGTGGTGGCCGGGTTTTGCAGACCGGGCAGAACACCGAAGGCGGAATAGATCGCGCCCTTGGCATCGCGCAACAACTCACCGGCCAGCGAACGCGACAGGTCGGGCGAAAGCTGATCGGGGCCTTTGCCAAGCTGCGGGTGCATCCCTGCGCCGACAGCATGGGCCACGCCCTCAACAACCATTGTCGCGCCGCGCTTGCCGACAAAGGCCGAACGCAGCGCCGCCATGTCCTCGGCCGAACCTTCCGGCATCGGGACAATCTGCGACCCCAAGGGCGCGTCCCGGAACACGTCACGGATTGCGGTTTCCAGCTCGGCCAGCAGCTGCGCCGACAGAGACGACCGCCGCAGGGGTGCCGATCCG
>JAUXPG010000315.1 GCA_030683915.1 Gemmobacter sp. | reverse complement strand
CCACCGCTGTCACATCCTGGAAACCGGAAACGACAGCTTCCGCTTCAAGGCAAGCTCAGCCGCCGCAGCCCGAAAAAAGAAGGAGACAAACCCACCCTTGACCCCAGCATGAACCAAAATCCATAATCAGAGGTGGCTCACATCTCGGTGAAAAAACCGGCTCAGTTCTGGGTGAAAATCAACAGGCCTGCACTCCGGCCGACTGCTTCTGCACGGCCTGCCAGAATGCCAAGGATGCCTGGCTTAGCCCGGCGCCGACGGGAACTTGCACCTCTCCCGTGAGGCGATTGACAAAGACCTCTCCGAAACGCAGCCAGCCGCCGCAGATGTCGTCGCACACATCCGTCTTGCGGTTTTCTTCGCCAAAACTGCCGAACATATGCTCCAGAAATTGGTCGTCGCTGCTCTGGTTCATCCGGCTCGCTCCCAATGTATCTCACCCTGTAGTAGCCCGGAGCAGGTGGCGCCCACATGGACGAAAAAGAGACGGCTGGGATGCCAAAAGGATATGCGGATGCGGGCGACTGCACGTCCCTTGCAATGCCACGGTCAGCACGGGGACCAGACCCACAGATCGGATCAACCGATTGTATTAACTAAAGATATATAATTAGCCGCATGCGTCGTTTCTCATCATCTGACTTACCCCTAGAAGGGTTCTGGTAACAAACCTCGCATCACGCCCCCCCCTTCGACAGATGCACGACCGGTGCATTATCAATAGGAAGGTGGCGGCAGCCCCTTTGGTGACCCATTTGACTTCGCAGCTACCCGCCACGATCCTGATCGCCGATGATCACGACATGATCTGCGACGCCGTATCGCAGCACCTTGCCCTCTCAGGTGGTTTCAAGGTTCTGAGTGCGCGGGACTTTGCATCGGTCATGTCCACCCTCCACGACGCAGAGTCCGTCGAGATGCTCTTGTTGGACGTGTTCATGCCCGGGATGGCAGGACTTGAGTCCGTGCAAAAAATCCTCTCGGCCTATCCTGATCTCAAGGTCATCCTGTTCTCGGGCAATGCGAGCAATGACTTCGTGTTTCAAGCGTTCAAGCTGGGCGTGCGTGGCTATGTGCCCAAGACCATGCCGCTGCGGTCCCTGACGGCGGCACTGCATCTGGTGCAGTCGGGGCAGATGTTTCTGCCGATGTCCTTACTGCAGGCGCAGGGCGATGTCGGCGCCCTTGACCACGGACCGGACGGCCAGAGTCAACTGAGCCCCAAAGAAGTGCGCATGCTGCGGTTCGTGGCCGACGGCAAGACCAACAAGGAAATCGCCTGGGCGCTCGGCGTCAGCGAAGTCACCATCAAGATGTACATGCGCTCGGTGTTCTCGAAGCTGGGCGCGGCCAACCGCACACATGCGGTCATGCTGGCCAAGGCCAGAATGCTGGTGTGACACTTCATCCAGCTCAGGGGGTCCTGATCCGGGCCATTCTGTTGTGGATCCGGTCAGTGGACCAGGTTCAGCGGCGCAGCCGCCAGCAAGGCAGCCGCCTCGTCTTCCAGCACCTTGCGCAGCGACAGGATCGAGCCGTCACCGCAATGCGGGTGGCGGCGGCATTGCGCCAGAAAGTCGGCCATCGCGAAAGGCCCTGACAGCAGCTCCCCGAGCGTGACTTGATCCAAGAAGGGGGCGGCGAGAAACTTCTGCCGCAACCGCGCTTGCGGATGACGTTCCCGCAGGATGCGGCCGATGGAACGCTGGGCGGGGTCCGTCTGGACCGCAGCCGGATGAGCCATCGAATGGTCCCTCATAGGCAACCCCTCCCTTTCTGCTCCGCGCCTGCAATGGCTCGACAAATACTTGTAGGCTTTTGTAGGCTTTTTTCCGTGGCGCGGATATGCCTCCACTCGAATGCCCGGAGCCGTCTTTTGGATGCACGTATCCGAAAGGCGACATCCTGACCTTGCAACGGCATGCATTGCCAAGCCTGCCCGGCCCCCCTAGCCTCTGCCGCTTCTTGTCCGGCCGGAGGCGAGGCATGGCGTATTCCCATCCCGCGCGATCATCACGGATGCTGCGCGGGGCGCTGCTGGTGCTGGTCTGGCTGCTGGTGCTGGGCCATGCGGCGCGGGCCAGCGATGACCTGATCGCCTCGATGGGGCTGCTCGAGGACCCGACCGGGCGTATGACCGTCGGGGAGGTCGCCGGGCTGGACTTTGCGCCTGCGCAACATTCCATGGCTGCGGGCTATACCGCATCGGCCTTCTGGCTGCGGCTGCGTATCCTGCCCGCGCCGGATGGGGGCGATGTCGTCCTGATCGTCCGTCCGCCCATGCTGGACGAGGTTGATCTTTATCTGGCGGCCTCGGGCGGCGGCGACACATGGCAGGGTCTGTCCAGCGGATCTCGGCGCGCCCTGCAGCCGCATGAATGGCAATCCTCGCTGCGCGGCTTCCGACTGCGGCCTGCGGCGGAAGGCAGTGACTATTACCTGCGCATCCGCTCGACCGGCTCGGTGGGTGGACATGTCTCGGCGATGCCGGCCGCCGAGGCGCAGCGGTTGGGCCTTGGCATCGACCTGGTGCAGATCACCTATCTGACCCTGATGCTCGTGCTGCTGATCTGGTCGGTGCGCATGTTCCGGCTGACCCGCGAACCGATCTTCTTCTGGTTCGCGGTGATGCAGACGGCCTGGATCATCCACAATGTCTTTATCTTCGGCTACGTGACCATCCTTGTCACGTTTTCCAACCCTGACGTGGCCTTCCTGCTCTACCGTTCCATGGTCTTTGTGGCCACCCTGCTGTCGCTGGTCTTCCACCGGGCGGTGCTGGTGCGGTTCCACCCGCCCCGGGCGGCCCTGTGGCTCTTCAACCTCCAGCTTGGCACCGCGCTGGCCGCGCTGGTGCTGTTCTGGACGGTGGACCGCACCTCGGCGCTCGCCTTGAACGCGGTGGTCATCTTTGCCACGCCGGTCGTGCTGCTGATCAATGCCTTCACCGCGCGCAAGGACGCCTCGCCAGGGGTTGGCACGATCCGGCTGATCTATGCGCTGCTGGCGGCGGCGCTGTCGATGTGGGTGGTCACGCTGTTCGGCTGGACCGACAGCATGCCCAACCTGCTTTACGGCACGATGGTGCATGGCATCAGCACCGGCATCCTGATGTTCGTGATCCTCAACAAGCACGGCCGCAACCTGATCGACAGCGTGCGCGCCGCCGAGGCGGAGCTTGCGATTTCCGAACAGCGCCGCCTGCTCGAGGAAAAGAACAGCCAGATTCTGGCCCAGTTCATCGACATGCTGACCCACGAGACCCGGAACGCGCTGGCCGTGATCGGGCTGTCGGCCAGCGCGCCGAACTTCGGCGACCGTCAACGCAGCCGCGTCCAAGCCGCCATCGCGGGCCTGGACGGCGTGATCGACCGCTGCAACGAGGCGGTCCGGCTGGAGGCCGCCAGCCTGCAGCCCCGGTCCGAACCTTGCGACATCGCCGGGATCATCGCGGATCTGGTCCACACCAGCCCGGAACCCAGCCGCATCGACGTCCGGGCCGAGACGCCCTGCACCGCGCGCTGCGACAGCGTGCTGGTGCGCGTGATCTTCGGCAACCTGCTGGACAACGCGCTGAAATACGCGCCCCCGAACAGCCCCGTGGTGATCCGGCTTGGTGCGGCGCCGGGTGGCTGCACGGTCATGTTCGAAAATGCCGAAGGGCCCGCCGGCGCACCCGACCCGGCCCGCGTGTTCCAGAAATACTATCGCCACCCCGGCGCGCAGCGGCAGATCGGGTCGGGGCTGGGGCTTTATCTTGTGGACCGGCTGGTGCAGCGTCTGGGCGGCCGGGTGGCCTATGACCCCGCGCCGCACCTTGTGCGCTTCAAGGTGTGGTTGCCATGCTGACCCTTGCCATCGTCGAAGACAACACCGCGCTGCGCGAGGCGCTGTCCGACGTGTTCGAGGCCGAGGGCCACGCGGTCCACGGCTTTGACAGCGCCGAGGCGTTCTGGGCTGCCTCCGGGGGCGCCGGACCCGACATCGTGCTGCTGGACCTGAACCTGCCGGGCGAAGACGGCATCATCACCGCGCGCCGCCTGCGTGCCGCCCATCCGGGCATCGGGATCATCATGCTGACCGCCCGAAGCGAACCCGAGGACCGCCGCACCGGCTATGGCAGCGGCGCCGACATCTATCTGGCCAAGCCAAGTTCGGTACCCGAACTGACCGCCGCGGTCGAGGCCCTGGCCCGGCGGCTGGCCGTGGCGCCGCCCGATCCCGAAACCCTCACCCTCGATCCCGGCCTGCTCACCCTGACCGGGCCGGCCGGGGTGGTGCCGCTGTCGGCCAGCGAATGCGCGCTGCTGGCCGGGTTCGCCCATGCCCCCGGCAACCGGCTGGAAACCACGTGCATCGCCCGCCTGGCCGGGGGCGACGGCGACATGAGCAAGGCAGCGGTCGAGGTGCGGATCGTGCGGCTGCGCAAGAAGGTGCAGGCCGCAGGCGCCACCGGCCAGCCCTTCAAGGCGGTCCGCCACTGGGGCTATCAGCTCGCCGTGCGGATCGCGGTCGTCTGAGCCGCATCAGGCCGGCGAGCGGCGCGCGAGCCAGCCAAGGAAGGCGGCGTCGGCCGAACGCAGCCGCTGGCGCCCGGTGCGCGCCCAGACCGCCTGCCATTCCGCGACCCGCGCATGCACGTCGTCGCCGGGGGCCAGCGCGCGGGCCCGCTCAAGCGTCTGCGGGCGCAAGGCCGGGCCGGTCCCCGGCTCCAGCACCGCGCCCCGGCGGGTGACGTGCAGCATGTCGCCCGGTTCCTCGGCCAGCGCGTATTCGGGCAGATGGTCGGCCACGATCATCTCGCGCAGCATCTGGCGGAACACCCGGAGCGGCGAGGCCGAGCCCGATTTCAGGTGCAGCACCGCCACCGACACGCGCCACTCGGGCTGGCGCCCGCAATGCTTGCGCGCGAGTTCGTAGATCCGCCGCTCGAGCGGTTTGCGCAGCCGGAAATAATCGCGGCTCAGCGTCAGCACCGATTTCGACAGCACCGCGCGGAACAGCCATTCCGACAGCACGACCGTCACCTGCACCATGCGCCCGCCCCGCGTGCGGCGCAGGATCTGCCAGCTGTCGATCAGGCCAAAGCCCGTGGTCGCCTCCAGCCCGCCGGTGGCGATGTTGGTGGTGATGCGCGTACCCGCCAGCCGCTCGAACGCCTCGCGCAGGCGGCGGTAACTGTCGCCCGAGGTCTCGCGGTTGGTGGCGACCAGAAGATCATGGGCGCGCAAGGACACCTGACGCGACACCGGGCGCCCGGCGTTCAGCGCCGCCATCAGCTGGCTGATGCAATAGATCAGGATGTCCTTGTCAAAGAGCGTGGCCAGGCCCTTGACCGACGGGGTCACCGTGATCTCGACGCCGTTGTGGGCATAGGCCAGCACCCGCAGGTCAGGCCGCGTCGCCAGCGAGAACAGCGGGTGTTCCATGCTGGCCATGTCGTCCTTGGGCAGGGCATCGAAGATGTCGCAGACAAAGAAGTCGGACGTCGGGTGCCGGTCGGGCAACAGCCCCCCTGCCCCTGCAACCTCCCCCTGCGCCATGCCCCTGCCCTTTTCGTGGTTTCAGTGACACCCAACTTATCCACAGGCCCCCCCGGCGTCCAGCCGGACAACGTGGTTGCGGAATCGCGGACACGGGGTTCCGGAGTCAGACCAACGTGGTTCCGGAGTCGCATGTGAGGCGCAGGCAAAGGCCAAGCCCCGGATCGCATTGGTTTTTCTGAGGAGACCCGGAACCCATAACTATAATACTAACAGAAAAATAACTACGCTGCCGCAAAAGAGGCCAGCGCGCGCCAAAACGGGAGGTAGACAAGGCTATGAATGCAAAGGAAAAATAAGACAGGTGCGTGAAAATGTTTGATGTGCTGCGTTTTTGAGTATATGAAGGAAAAGACAGCACATCCGGCAAGGCGCGCCGGCCACGACGGGGGAATCGGCAGCATGGTCACAGGGCGCAGCAAGGCGGGCAAACCGATGTCGCCCCCCGCAGACACCCCCGGCCTGCCCCCCTATATGGGGCTGTCGCCCGATGCCGCACTGGCCGATCTCGGGCCTGCCGCGGGCACCGGCGACTTTGCCCGCCTTGCCACCGCCTGCGCCAAGGGGCGCGACGATCTGGCGGCGCGCGGCCTTGATGACCGGGGGCAGCGGCAGCTGCGGCTGTTTTCCACCTGGGAAATCACCCGCTACCTGATCCCGGTCGCGCAGGCGCATTTCCGCCGCGTGCTCAAGGCCAACCCCGACCTGCCGCAAGGGCGCAGCGAGACGGAAGGCGGCGCCAAGTGGTTCACGCTGGACGAGGTGCTGACCTTGCGCGCGCATTTCGCCGCCGAAGGGTCAAAGGCGAAACCCTATCTGCCGTTCCGCCCCGAAGGCCTGCCCGCCAAGATCGTGGCGGTGGCCAACTTCAAGGGCGGCGTCGGCAAAACCAGCACGGCGGCGCATCTGGCGATGTCGGCGGCCCTCGATGGCTACAAGGTGCTGGTGATCGACCTTGACAGCCAGGGGTCGATGACCTCGATCTTCGGGGGACGGGTGGCCGATGAATGGGGCACGGTGTTCCCGCTGCTGGCCCGCCATTATGCCCGGCACATGCAGTCGGAAAACCGCCTGCGCGCATCGCGCGGCGAGGCACCGTCGCCGCTGGACGACACGCTGTCCGAGGCGCTGAAGCTCGGGGCCGGCGACCTGATCCAGCGCACGCACTGGCCCAACATCGACCTGATCGGCGCGCAGCTGAACCTCTATTGGGCGGAATTCCAGATCCCGGTCTGGCGCATGGCCGCGCGCGGCTGGAAGCTGTGGGAGGCGCTGACCGAAAGCCTTGCCGCCGACGGGGTGCTTGACCGCTATGACCTCATCTTCCTCGATACCCCCCCTGCCCTTGGCTACCTGACGATCAACGGGCTGGCGGCGGCCGACATCCTGCTGGTGCCCACCGGGGCGAGCTTTCTGGAATTCGACAGCACGGGGCGGTTCTTTGACATGCTGCAATCGACCTTCGGGTCGATCGAGGACTCCGAGAACATTGCCGCCCGTGCGCTCGGACGGCCCGAACTGCGCTTTGAATGGGATGCCGTGCGGATCATGCTGACGCGCTATGATGCCAGCCAGCAGGCGGAACTTGCCGCGCTGATGCAGGCCTGGCTTGGCCGGTCGGTGATGCCCGAGCGTCAGGAATTCACCGCGCTGATCGGGCAGGCGGGCGAACAGGTGCACGGGCTTTACGAGGCGGATTACCGCGATTTCAACCGCGAAACCTATATCCGCGGGCGCGAGACCTTTGATGCCACCTATGCCGCGTTCAAGCGGCTGGTCATCGGCATCTGGCGGCGCGACCAGCAGGCGGCGCAAGGGGGGGTGACATGACAGCAGGGACCGCATTTGTTTCGCGTGCGAAACGGGAGGGGGCTGTGTCGCAGGCGGCCCCCAAGCACCGCGCGCCGCGTTTGCAGGCTGTTCATCCCGGCGTGCCAGCCTTGGGGCCGAGGCGCTGATGGCCCGCCGCCGTCTGCCGCCTCCCCCCGAAGGAGAGGCGATGACCCCGCATCTGGAAACCAAGGGCTGCCCGCTGGGCGTGGCCCCCACCTATACCCGCCCGCCCGTGGCCCGGGTGGCCGCCGAGGCCGCGTCCGAGGCCGCCTTGCGCGAGGTGTCGCAAGAGCTCGAAACCCTGCGCGCCGAGGGCCGGGTGGTGCTGCGCCTGCCGCTCACCGCCCTCGACGATGACTGGCTGATCCGCGACCGGCTGGTGACCGACCCCGAGGAACTGGACGCGCTGACGCAATCCCTGCGCGCCCATGGCCAGCGCACCCCGATCGAGGTGGCCGAGCTGGGGCCGGGGCGCTTCGGGCTGATTTCCGGCTGGCGCCGGATGCTGGCCTTGCGCGCGCTGGCCGCAGAAGATGCGCGCTTTGCCAGCGTGCTCGCACTGGTGCGCGCGCCCGAAACCTCGGCAGATGCCTATGTGGCGATGGTCGAGGAAAACGAGATCCGCGCCGGGCTGTCCTATTGGGAACGTGCGCGGGTGGTGGCGCGGGCGGTGGCGGGGGGGGTGTTCGCCTCTGAAAAACAGGCGCTGCAGCGGTTGTTTTCGACCGCGAGCCGGGCGAAACGGTCCAAGATCGGGTCGTTCCTTGGGCTGGTGCAGGCGCTGGACGGGGTGCTGCGGTTTCCCGCCGCCTTGCCCGAACGCGCGGGCCTGCGGCTGGCGGCGGCGCTGGCCGCCGATCCGGGGCTGGCGGCGGCATTGGCCGAGGAATGGCAGGCCGACCCGCCCGCCGATGCGGTGGCCGAACAGGCCCGGCTGGCCGCCCGGCTGGCCCGGCCCAAGGGCCCGCCGCCGCGCCGCGATCTGGCGCCGGGGCTTTGGCTGGAACAGCCCGGCAAAGGCCGGGTGGTGCTGGGCGGCGCAAAGGTGGATGCCGCGTTTCTGGCTCGGCTCGAGGTGTGGCTGCGCCAGTCGGGCTAAAGGATCAGCAGGCTGTCCGACAGCCCCGCAAGGGTGCCCGCCCCGACCACCACCACCGTGGTACCGGCAGCGGTGAACTCCAGCACCGCATCGCCTTGCGCGGTGATCCGCCCGAAGGTCTGCACCACCTGCGCGGCCGACAGGGGGCCGTGCGTGCCCGTCCACATGCCGCGCCCCAGCGCCAGCACGTCACCTTCGGCGGCGCTGAAATCCTCCACCCGGTTCACCCCGAACCCGCGCCAGAATTCAAAGCGGTCTGCCCCCTCGCCGCCCCACAGCCGGTCTGTTCCCGGCCCCGCGAACAGCGTGTCGTTGCCGGCCCCGCCATACCCGCTGTCGTTGCCCATGCCGAGGTAGATCTGGTCGGCCCCGTCGCCGCCCTGCACCGTGTCATGGCCCAGCCCGCCCATCAGCGTGTCGCGCCCGGCCCCGCCGAACACCAGATCGTCGCCCCAGCCGCCCCCCGCCATGTCGCCGTTGCCCCCGGCCCACAGCGTATCGCGCCCGTCGCCGCCCCAAAGCTGGTTGCGCCCGCCGCCCCGCGCATCGACCACATCATCGCCGTCCCCACCGCCCAGCGTGTCGTTGCCCGTGCCGCCATACACACTGTCGTTGCCCGGACCGGCCCACATCTGGTTGTTGCCGGAAGGCGCGCGCAGCAGGTCGTTCCCGGCGCCGCCCAGCATCACGTCATTGCCCGCGCCACCATCCAGCGTGTCGTTGCAATCGCCGCCTTCGATCGTGTCGTTTCCCGCGCCGCCCCAGACCAGATCGGCGCCCGCCCCCCCGGCCAGCCGGTTGTGCCCGGCATTGCCGGTCAAGGTGTCATCGCCCGCGCTGCCTGTGAGTGCGGCATGGGCCACCCCCAGCAGCGCGATGTCGCGCACCGCACCGCCCAGCAGCGTGACGCCGCCCGTGGTCAGGAAACGCTCGGCCTGACCATCCGCCCCCAGAAGCACGTCCAGCTTGACGTTGCCGCCGTCGAACCGCACGCCCAGCCGGCTGACCTTGCCTGCCGCAGTCACGGTGATCTCGTGCAGTCCGGGGCCGGTGCGGGCCAGCGCATAGCCACCGGCGGCGGTCGTTGTCACCGCCGCACCCGCAGCGGCAATCTGCACGCCGCCCCGTCCTTCGCCGACATCATAGAACAGGTCGCCATCGGCATCGCGGATCGCCACCCCGGTCAGGAAGGCCGCTGACCCCGATCGCGCGAAGGCCTGCGTCACCATCGAGGCCGGGAGGCCCTGAAACGGGCCAAGCTGCTGGCCGATGCCGACCTCG
The DNA here is from genome assembly GCA_030683915.1 of Gemmobacter sp. Taxonomy (GTDB): domain Bacteria; phylum Pseudomonadota; class Alphaproteobacteria; order Rhodobacterales; family Rhodobacteraceae; genus Wagnerdoeblera. The sequence goes on along the minus strand of JAUXPG010000315.1, from coordinate 36,249 downwards.
CGGTAGCCCGTGCCAAAGATCGTGGCGCGGTGCGACGGGCTGGCATACAGCCGGGCGTGATGGTCAAGGATCGCGGCCATCGCCTCGACCCCGCCGCTGTGCTGCCAATAGGCGATGTTTTCGCCCCAGGTCCACGACCCGGTAAAGGCATAGCCGGCCGCCGCCATCCGGTCGCCCGGCGTGCTGCCCTTGTCGCCGGTGTGGCTGAAGCTGCCGGTCGCCAGCAGCCAGGCGCTGTGCGTGTCGGCGGCGGCCTGCAGCGGTGCTGACGGGGCCAGCACCTGCAGCGGCGCCGTGCCGATGGTGCCGGGCGCCAGCCCTTCGTTCAGGGCCACACCGCGCCGGGCGGCTTCGGCTGCCGGGTCCATCCGGGCGCGGTTGATCAGTTCGATCATCAGCTGTTCGGCAGCATCATGGGGCATCGCGGCATCTTTCGTGAACGGCAAGGGCAGGACGGCAAGGGTAAGTCCCCGCCGGGTCTAACACCAACAAATGGCGAAATGATGAGCAGGATCTGGCCGCCCCGCGTCGGGGCTTGCCGCGACAGGGGCGGCGGCTAAGATGCCCGCGCCCCGGCACCAAGGCCGGGGCCAGCGAAAGGCGCGCGATGCGGATTGAACCGACGGAACTGCCGGGAGTGGTGGTGATCACCCCGCGCCGCTTTGGCGATGCGCGCGGCTGGTTTGCCGAAACCTTCAGCGCGCGGGCGATGGCGGCGGCGGGGTTGCCCGACGGGTTCGTACAGGACAACCAGTCGTTTTCCGCCCTGCGCGGCACATTGCGGGGGCTGCATTTCCAGCGCCCGCCCCATGCGCAGGCCAAGCTGGTGCGCTGCACGCGCGGTGCCATCCGCGATGTGACGGTGGACATCCGGCGCGGGTCGCCGACATGGGGGCGGTGGGTGGCGGTTGATCTTGATGCCGACAGCGGGGGGCAGGTGTTCGTGCCCGTAGGGTTCGCGCATGGCTTTGTCACCCTGACCGACCATACGGAGGTGCAGTACAAATGCACCGATTTCTACGCCCCCGAAAGCGAAGGCGCCCTGCGCTGGGATGACCCCGACCTTGCCATCGACTGGGGGCTGGCCGCGCCGCCGCACCTGTCGGCCAAGGACGCGCAGGCCCCTGCCTTTGCCGATCTCGACAGCCCGTTCCGGTGGGAGGGCGCATGAAGATCCTTGTCACCGGGGGCTGCGGCTTCATCGGGTCGGCGGTGGTGCGGCAGGCCATCGCGGCGGGGCACCGGGTGGTCAACCTTGATGCGCTGACCTATGCCGCCAACCCGGCCAATGTGGCGGGCGTGGCGGGCGATCCGGCCTATGCCTTTGAACAGGCCGACATCCGCGACCGGGCCGCGCTGGACCGGGTGTTTGCCACCCATGACCCCGATGCGGTGATGCATCTGGCCGCCGAATCCCACGTTGACCGCAGCATCGACGGGCCGGGCGATTTCATCGCCACCAACGTCACCGGCACCTTCCACCTGCTTGAAGCCGCCCGCGCGCACTGGACGCGCAAGGGGCGGCCTGCCGGATTCCGGTTCCACCACATTTCCACCGACGAGGTGTTCGGGTCCTTGCCGCCCGATCCCGCCATCCGGTTCACCGAAACCACGCCCTACGACCCGCGCAGTCCCTATTCGGCATCCAAGGCGGGGTCGGACCATCTGGTGCGGGCCTGGTTCGAAACCTATGGCCTGCCGGTGGTGATGACCAACTGCTCCAACAACTACGGCCCCTACCATTTCCCTGAAAAGCTGATCCCCGTGGTGATCCTGAATGCGCTGCACGGGCGGCCGATTCCGGTCTATGGTGCGGGGGCCAACATCCGCGACTGGCTCTATGTCGAGGATCATGCGGCAGCGCTGCTTTTGGTGCTGGCACGCGGCGCGGTGGGGCGCAGCTACAACATCGGCGGCGAGGCCGAGGCGCGCAACATCGACCTTGTGCGCAAGCTCTGCGCCTTGATGGACGAATTGCGCCCCGCCGGCGCCCCGCATGACCGGCTGATCCGCTTTGTCGCCGACCGCCCCGGCCATGATGCGCGCTATGCCATCGACGCGGGCCGCATCCGGGCAGAGCTGGGCTGGGCGCCGACGGTCAGTCTGGACGAAGGGCTGCGCCGCACGGTGGCGTGGTATCTCGACAACGCGGCATGGTGGCGCCCGCTTCTGGACCGGCCCGGCGTGGGGCAGCGGTTGGGCACGCCGGGATGATGCGGGTGCTGGTGTTCGGACGGACCGGGCAGGTGGCGCAGGCGCTGGCGCAAGCGGCCGGGCAGGGCGTTGAAATCGTCCCGAAAGGCCGAACAGAGGCTGATCTGGAGGTCCCCGCCACCTGTGCCGCCGCCATCGCGGCCGGGCCTTGGGATGCGGTGATCAACGCAGCCGCCTACACGGCGGTGGACCGCGCCGAAACCGACGAGGGCCGGGCGATGGCGGTGAACGCCACCGCGCCGGGGGTGATGGCCGCGGCCTGCGCGCAGCGCGGCATCCCGTTTCTGCACATCTCCACCGATTACGTGTTCGACGGCGCGGGCGAGGCTCCGTGGCGCCCCGGTGATGCCCCCGCCCCGCTGGGCGCCTATGGCCGCAGCAAACTGGCGGGCGAGGTGGCGGTGCGGGCGGCAGGCGGCGTGCACCTGATCCTGCGCACATCTTGGGTGTTTTCCGCACAGGGCGCGAATTTCGTGAAGACCATGTTGCGGCTGGGGGCCGAGCGCGACAGCCTGCGCGTGGTGGATGACCAGTGGGGCGGGCCGACCCCGGCGGCGGCTGTCGCACAGGCGCTGCTGGGGCTGGCGGGGGCCTTGCGCGACGGCGCGGCGGGCGGCACCTACCATTTCGCCGGGGCCCCGCCGACCACATGGGCGCGTTTCGCGCGCGAAACATTTGCCCTTGCCGGTCTGCCCTGCCGGGTCGAGGCCATTCCCACCGCCGACTACCCCACCCCCGCGCGCCGACCGCTCAATTCCCGGCTCGACTGCGCCACACTGAGGGCAGATTTCGGCATTACCCCCCCCGACTGGCGCGCCCATCTGGCCGCCGTGGTCAAGGAGTTGCAGGCATGAGCATGGCCATCCCCCCCCGCAAGGGCATCATCCTGGCCGGCGGGTCGGGCACCCGGCTTTATCCCGTGACCATGGGCGTCTCAAAGCAACTGATGCCGGTCTATGACAAGCCGATGATCTATTATCCGCTCAGCGTGCTGATGCTGGCGGGCATCCGCGAGATTGCCATCATCACCACGCCGCAGGATCAGGCGCAGTTCCAGCGCACGCTGGGCGATGGCAGCCAATGGGGCCTGCGGTTTGACTGGATCGTGCAGCCGCGCCCCGAAGGGCTGGCGCAGGCCTATCTGCTGGCCAGCGCGTTCCTTGACGGCGCACCCTCCTGCATGGTGCTGGGCGACAACATCTTTTTCGGCCACGGCCTGCCCGATGCGCTCCGGCGTGCCGATGCGCGCGCCACCGGGGGCACGGTGTTCGGCTACCGCGTGTCCGACCCCGAACGCTATGGCGTGGTGGATTTCGATGCCACCGGCCGGGTGCGCGCCATCATCGAGAAACCGGCAAAGCCGCCGTCGCCCTATGCGGTGACCGGGCTTTACGTGCTGGATGGCACCGCGCCCGAACGGGCGGCGCGGGTGCAGCCTTCCGCGCGGGGCGAATTGGAAATCGCCGACCTGCTGCAAGGGTATCTGGAGGACGGGGCGCTGTCGGTGGAAACCCTGGGCCGGGGCTATGCCTGGCTTGATACCGGCACCCATGGCAGCCTGCTGGACGCTGGCAACTTTGTGCGCACACTGCAGCAGCGCCAGGGCCTGCAGGTCGGCAGCCCCGACGAAATCGCCTTTGAACACGGCTGGATCGACGCCGACGCCCTGCGCGCCCGCGTGGCGCTGTTCGGCAAGACCGACTATGGCAGCTATCTGGCCCGGCTGATCCCGGACGGAGCCGGAGGGTCTGCCCCGGGCGGACCCTGAAGATCCAGCCGGCTGACCGCGCCCCCGGTCAGAACACCGGGTCGCCCCAGCCTGCCACCTCGGCGGCCAGCGCGTCGCGCGCGGCGTCAAGGTTGGGCACGAAGGGCAGGATGCGCGCCGACCCCTGCCCCCGCCAGCGCAGCGCCTGGGTGATGCGCTGACGCACCCCTGCCGGGTCGTTGCGCGTCAGCCCCAGGTCTTGCAGGATCGCGCGCACCCGTGGGCGGCCTTCCTCGATCGGGCAGGTATACAGATCCTCGAACAGCACCACCGGCACCGGCACCCCCGCCGCGTCGATGCGCGCCCGCAAGGCATGGCGGCGGGCCTGACAGAGCCGCATGTGGCCAAGGGCGGCGGGAATGTCGATGGGCGGCAGCACGTCATCGCCGCGCTCCACGCGGGCATAGCGTTCCGCCGACCCCATCTTGCCCCAGGCGCCGGTCATCTGCGCCAGTTCAAGCGACAGCATGCGGCCCACCTCGTCGCGCCGGTCCAGCACCAGCTGGCGATAGCCGTGGCGATGGGCGGCGGCGAACAGCGCGTCGTTGAACCCGTCGGGGTGCAGTTCGTGGCAATGCTTGATCAGCGGGGTATCGGCCAGCAGGGCATCCAGATCGGCCTCCAGCCGCGCGGTATCCCGCGTTTCGAACCAGTGTTTCGACACCGCGCCAAAGCAGCGGTCCCAGTTGAAGGGTTCCTGATCGATGCGGGGATGTTCCGACAGATCCATCATCAGGTCGGTCAGCGTCGTTCCGCCGGTGCGCCGGAACGTCCAGATTACGAATGGGATGCTCACTGCACCTCCCTGGCACTTGCACGCCCCTTGTCCGGGTTGTGCGCGCAGGCTAAACCCGGTTCTGTTGTCAGAACGATGGTTTCACCGCGCTGTCAACCTGTGATGTTGCTGATTTTCCGTGCTGTCTGCCAGTATTTTCCTCAAAAGGGCTTCTTCCGACATGCAGAGCTTTCGCCTCGACCGCACCGCCAATGTGATCCTGCGGATCGACGGGGGGATGCTGGCGACCCAGCAGATCCAGTTTCTGGACGACGCAGGGCTGTGCCTGCTGGTGATGTTGGCGCGCACCCGCACGGTGCTGGGCCAGCAACGCCAGGAGCTGGTGGTCAATTCGGTTGACCCCGAGGGCACCTGGATGTCGGAAATCGCCGTGGAACTGCCCGGCCTGCTGACCGAGACGCTGGAATTGCGGTTCTGCGACTGGCAGGTGGAGGTATCGCAGGGCGGGCGCCAGCGGCTTTTGTCCTTCAACCCCTCGGTCAGCTTCGGGCGCCATGCCACGCCGCTGCGCGCGGTGGCGATGCGCACCAACCTGCCGGTCACCCGGCTGATGCTGGCAACGGGCGCGCTGCCGCCCCCCCCGCTGCCGGATGATGGCGCACCGGCGCCGGGGGACCGGACCATCTCGTTCGTGGTGTTGCACCCGCGCCGCGCCGACCCGGCGCAGATCCGGGCGCTGGCCAACAGCGGGCTGTGGTTTTGCGAGGCGATCCCGGTCGAGGTGTCGCCCGATGGCGATATGGAAAACGATGCCCGCATCGCGGCGGCGCTGGCACGGGCGCGCGGGACCTTTGTGGCGGTGGTGTCGGGCGAATGGCGCCTGCGCGACCTGCGCCAGCTGATGCAAAGGTTCAACGCCCTGCAGCGCCCGGATGCGGTGATGCTGGCTGCGGCTTCGCCCTTGCTGGAACCGGGGCGGTTCTGGGGCGTGGTGCTGCCGCGTCAGTTCCGGGGCGAGCCGTCGCTGCGGCTGCGCGGCGGGATGATGACGGTGCATCCCGGCGTGCTGTCGGCCGGGTTCTGGCAGGTGCCGCCGATCTGGGAGGACACCGCGGGCGTATTTGCGTTGCGGGCAAGTTGCGCGCGCCTCCCGGTGGACCGCGACGACACCGGGCGACTGCTGGAGCCCCTGATGCGCGCGGCGATCCAGATCCACGCCATGGCGCCGGGCAGCGGGGCCGACCCCGCCTGCGGCATCGGCCCGGCCTATGGCGGCTTGCACGTGGACCGCGCGCCGCTGGAGGGGCCTTTGACGCCCCGCCATCTGCTCGCCCATCTGCGCGAGGTGGCCGACAGCGAATGCAGCAGCCATTTCATGCTCTGGACGCCCGAGGCGTTTTCCGCCGCCCGCGCCCGCGCCTGGCCGCGCCGGGCGCTGTTTGCCGATGCCGAACTGGCGGCCGATGCCACCGGCGCCCCGGTGGGGTTCCTGATTGCGCGGGCGGTGCTGGCGGCGCCTTTGTTTTCCGAGGCGCTGGCCGCGCTGCCCCCGGCGCTGCGCGGCCAGCTTGATGCGGTTCAGCCTGACATCCCTGCGCTGATCGGCGCGCTGCGCGATGTGATGCAAGCATGCGATCTGGTCGTCGGATATACGGACGTTGCGGCGTTGGATGCAGCGGCAGCCACTGGACAAGGCACCCATATGCTGCGCCCGCTTTGGTTGGAGGAAAAAGAAACGCTGCATAGACTGCTGAATCGTCCGCTGCCCGAAGACGAGGAGGTTGCGCTGCGTGCGCTGGTCGAGGGTCCTGACGGGTTCGAGACGCTGGTCTTGCAGACGCTGCAGTACCGGCTGGTCACTGACATTTGCGACCACGCCATTGCTGCCGACCTGCGGCTGCCATCCGCAGGCTTTGTCGCCCGACTGGTCGAGGTAGCGCTGGTCTCGGGCCATGCCGATGATGACGAACTGCGCTGCTGGATGCTGGAACGGCTGTTGGCGCGCAACTACCACACCGAGGCGATGCCGCTGTTGCGTCCGGTGCCTCTTGGCATCGCGCCGGTGCTGGCGATGCGGTTGCGCACGCTCGACATCGTGCTGCGCGACCGCGATCCGCAGGACGAGGCCTGGCTGGACTGCGTGCTGACCGACGTGATGCCCGAGGCATGGCCAGACCTGCCCGAGACGGAAATCGCCGGCGCGGCGGCGCTGGCCTCGGCGCTGATCGCCTATGTCGGGCACCGCGAGGATTGGGCCGGGGTGCTGGCGCTGGCGGCTGACCTGCCCGACACGCTGACGCTGCGCCATGATGCCGAGGAACTGATCCTGATGGCGCGGGTGCGGACCGGCGCGCATGACGGGCTGGCCTCGCGCATGGCCGCGCTGGCCCGCGCGGGCCGCATCAGCCCCTGGAGCCACCACCGTCTGGCGATGATGCTGGCCGATGCGATGGGCAACCCCGCCGCCGTGGCCGGGGCCGTGCAGCGCCTGTTGGAGGGCGAGGCCGACATGGCCGCGCTTTTGAACCCGCCGTCGCGGTTTCGTCTGCTGGGGCCTGCACCCGCGTCGGGCCGGACCGGGGGCGTGGCCCCGGTGGCGCCCGGCCAGATCGCCTGCATCATCGTGGCGCGCAACGAATTCGTGCGGCTGAAATGGCTGCACCAGTATTACCGCCATCTGGGGGTGGACCGCTTCTTTCTCATCGACAACCTGTCCGACGACAAGACGCTGGCCTATTTCGCCGCCCAACCCGATGTCACCGTGCTGCAGACCGCCGAGAATTACCGCGACACGCGCTATGGCGTGAAATGGCACAACGAGGTGGCCGATGCCTGGGCCGAAAACCGTTGGGTGCTGACGGTGGATGCCGACGAGGCGCTGGTGTTCGACGGCTGCGACCGCCCCGGTGCGCTGCACGATCTGGTGGCGCGGCTGGAGGCCGAAGGCGCCGAGGGCTTCTTTGCCCCGATGTTCGACATGTATGCCGAAGGCGCGCTGAGCGAGACCGCCCTTGAACCCGGCGATTCCCTGATCGACCGTTTCCCGATGCTGGATGGCGCGGGCTACCGTTTCGCGCCGAAACCCGGCTATCCGGGCCGCGCCATGACCGGGGGCGTGCGGATCCGGCTGTTCTGGAACAACTGGCACGTGCCCGACACGCCGCATATCGTCATGCAGAAGGTGCCGCTGGTGCGCTGGAAGCGGGGGTTCCGCTATCTCGCCTCGACCCATGACATGACGCCGGTGAAGGTGGCGCGCGAAACCGGGGCGCTTTTGCATTACAAGTTCCTGCCCGATTTCCACGCCCGCGCGATGGAGGAGGTGCGGCGCAACCAGCATTACGAGGGCGCCCGCGAATACCGGGTCTATGCCGAGGTTCTGGGCCGCACCGGCGGTGGCAGCTTCGTGGGGCCTGAGTCGCGGCGGTTCGCGGGGTTCGACACGCTGGTCGACATGGGCGTTGTCACCCCGCCCGACCCCCGCCCGGCCCCCGCCACCGACCGCCCCGAACCTGACGCCCCGGCTGCGGCGCTGACCGTGCCGCCCGCTGCGCTGGCCGAAGGCAACGCGCGCCAGATCGCCGCACTGGATGCGGTAGCGCCGCTGTCGCTGCCGCCGCTGCGCGCGTCGGCCCTCCCTTCTGCGGCGCCGGCGGGCGCCGCGCCCCCGCTGCCTGCGGGACTGTTGCCGCCTGCCGATGCTTCGCCGTTTGGCGCGTCCTCCACGCAAGGGGGCGGGGCCCCGGTCCTCGCCGGCACCCAAGGCGGTGCCCCGCTTCCCGATCCGGCCGCCCCGCTGCCGCAAGCCTGACGCGACGACCGCTTGCACCGCGGTCGCTGCCCGTTCCAGAATAGGCGCATGTCCGGGTCTCGGGCTGGCCGCATTTCAGCCAAGGAGTCATTGTCATGTCGACATCGCCCTATTCCGACCTGCCTGCCCGCGCCTTCTGGCGCAGCGCGGTGACCGACCGCGCCTCGCTCGACCCCGGCGATGTCTATGCCCCGCGCTTTCGCATCCCGCGCAAGGCGCGGATCGTCACGGCGGGGTCCTGCTTTGCCCAGCATGTCGGACGCACGCTGAAAACCGCCGGCTATGATGTGCTTGATACCGAGCCACCGCCCCCCGGCATGACGTCGGCCACCGCGCAGAAGTTCGGCTATACCCTCTATTCCGCGCGCTATGGCAACATCTACACCGTGCGCCAGTTGCTGCAACTGCTGGACGAGGCCGAGGGCAAGGTCGCCCCTGCCTTGCCGGTCTGGGAACACAAGGGCCGTTTCCACGATGCCTTTCGCCCCGGGGTGGAGCCCGAGGGGCTGGACAGCCCCGAGGATGTCGCAGCGCATCGCAAGATGCATCTGGCCGCCGTGCTGAAGGCGTTCCGCGCGGCGGATGTGTTCGTGTTCACCTTCGGGCTGACCGAGGCCTGGGTGCATACCGAAACCGGCACGGTCTATCCCACCGCGCCGGGCACCATCGCCGGCAGCCACGATCCGGCGGTGTTTTCCTTCAAGAACTACACCTACCGCGAGATCATGCCCGATTTCGTGGAATTCCGCCGCCGGATGATGGCGCATAACCCCGAGATCCGGTTCCTGATCACCGTCTCTCCGGTGCCGCTGACCGCCACCGCCTCGGGCCAGCATGTCGAGGTGGCGACGAGCTATTCCAAATCGGTGCTGCGGGCGGTGTGCGGCGATCTTTATGATCGGTTCGACAACGTCGATTATTACCCGTCCTACGAGATCATCACCTCGCAGAACGCGCGCGGCGCCTATTACGAGGCCAACAAGCGCAACGTCTCGGAACAGGGCGTGGCCACCGCGATGGGGGTGTTTCTCAAGGCCCAGGGCGCCGGGCAGATGGCCGAACCCGAAGTTTCCACCACGGGGCGGCGCAAGGGGGCCCGTCGGGCGGCAGAGAATGTGGAACAGACGGACGAGACGGTGCGCCCCGCCAGAGGGCGGCGCCGGGCCGCCCGTCTGGCGGCAGAGGCTGCTGGACAGGGAGGCGAGAGCGAACGCCCCGCCAAGGCGCGGCGCCGGGCTGCCCGGCTTGCGGCAGAGCGCGCAGGGCAAGGGGCAGGAACCGAACCGGCACAGACGGCCGATGATGTGGTTTGTGAAGAGGCGCTGCTGGACGCGTTCCGCCCATGATCCGGCTGCTGATTTCCGGCACGTCCCATGTTGGCGCCGTCAAGGGCGGGTGGGATCTGATCGCGGCGGACTATGCGGGCAAGGTCGAGGTGACGTTCTTTGCCGTACCGGCCGCCAGATATGGCCACCTGCGCTTTGACGGCACGCGCTTTGGGGCGGACAAGGCGGATATCCCGCCCGAGGTTAAGGCCGTTGCGCAAGCGATCAACGGCCGAACATGGGTGGATCTGGCGGATTACGACCACGTCCTTATGGTCGGTCAGGCAGGAAGCGGCAAATACGAACTGATCGCCGATATTCTTGCCGGCTATGACCTTGATGGCCTGCCACCGCGGGGCAAGCCGCAGCGGTTGTCGTGGTCGGCCTTTGTTGCCGCGCTGGATGACAGGGCTTCCGGGCTGGTGGCGCGGCTTGCCGCCTGGCGCGCCGCTGCGCGGGGCGGCATCAGCCTGATGACGCCGCCGCGCACGCTGGAAACCGTTCTGGTGCCTGGTGCCGCCGCCAACCGGCCCGGCCTTTGGGACGGGCTCGGCCTGTCCCCCGCCGACCTGCGCCGGACCTTGGACGCGTATGACAGCCGGCGGGCCCATGCGCTGGAGCGGCTCGGCATCCGCATGGTGCCCAAGCCCGATGCGGTGCTTGGGCCTTCGGGGTTCACGGCGGCACGGTTCAAGGCCGGTGCGCTTCGACTGGCCGGGGAAAAGGCGCAGCCCGAAGATGACCTGCAGCACATGAACGCCGAATACGGCGCCATCGTGCTGCGCGATTTTCTGTCAACCTTGCTGGCCGAGACCCGCCCCGCCCTTTCGGCTTGAGACGGCGGGGGGGGTTTGCTATCCACGTTTGGGTGGCGCCCCTTCTGTCGGGCCCCGCCGCTTTTTTCGGGTCAGGTTTTTCGGGATATCGGCTGCATGACGGAAATCCGCCTTTATCTGGGCGCCCACAAGACCGCCACCACCCATCTGCAGGGCATCATGCTCGCCAACCGGGCGCGGCTGGCGGCGGCGGGGGTGAAGCTGTCGGCCCCGCAGGATGTGCGGCGGGAGTGGGTGCCGGTCTATTTCAAGGCGGTGCGCGCTCTGCTCGAGACCGGGGAGATTCCCGACGATCTGGCCACCCCCTTGCGCGACTGGATGCCCGCGACCGGCGACTGGATCCTGACCGAGGAAAACATCATCGGGGTGCCGATCGAACTGCTCAGCCAGCCCGGCATCTATCCGCATGCCCGCAAGCGGCTGGCCACCTTGCGCGCGCTGTTCCCCGAGGCGCGGATCCGGCTGTTCTTTTCGGTGCGCGGCTATGACGGGTTCTGGCGGTCGATGTATTCGGAAATCGTGCGCAACCGCGGCTTCCTGCCGTTCGAGGATTTCTGGAAGCCCAAGGCCTTTGCCAAACGGTCCTGGGTGGACACGGTGACCAGCTTTACCGAGGTGCTGCCCGAAGCCGACATCGTGCTGTGGAAGTTCGAGGATTTCGCCGCCGTGCAGGACATGGCGCTGGCGCAGATCACCGGGCAGGCCGACATCGCGCCGATGGTCGCGGCCTACAAGGCCGAACCCACCCGCCCGTCGCTGTCGCAAAAGGCGCTGCAGGTGCTGGGCGACATCGTGCCGGTGATCGGGCGCGAACAGGGGCTGAAGCTGACCGAACGCATCAACGACCATTACGCGGTGGCGGCAGGCCACGCGCCGTTCCAGCCGTTCGACGCCGAACAGGTCAGGGACATGCGCGCGGCCTATGCCCGCGATCTGGCCACCATCCGGGCCCGGTTCCCCGCGGTGCGCTGGCTGGAACCGGCAGCACAGGAGGCCCCGCCGACATGAGCGATATGCCCGACACCCCCAAGCCGTTTCCGGGCGCTGCGACGCGCTTTGACATCGACGCCGAAGGCCCCGCAGCCGACGAGGCGCGCGGCATCACCCTGGTCGATATCTTCGCCACCCGCAACCATGACACCCAGCGGCTGCACGACCTTGTGGCCGCCGGAATTGCCCGCGCCTCGGCGCCGTGGTCCGTGGCCTACAACGCCATGCCGGGGTCGCTGTGCGAGATCGACCTGCAAGGTGGCACCTACGTGCTGGACCGTCCGCTGCGCATCGAACGCTGCCAGCTGATCACCCTGCGCAACGGCACGCTGGTCGCCGGACCCGACTTTCCGGCAGGCGAGTTCCTGATCTCGGCCCACAAGGTCACGGCGCTCAGCTTTGTCGATCTGTTCCTCGAATGTTCGAAACGTGCCAGCGGTCTTTACCTTGAAGATTTCTTTCGCGTCCGGGTCGAGGATTGCCACATCATTCACCAGCGCGACTATGGCATCTATTCCGCGCCGGGTGGCAACAACCACGAGTTGGAAGTCCTCAAGTGTCATGTGGCCGAGTTCCTTTACTGGGATGGACATCCGAAGAAGAAATCCAGCTATGGCGTCATCCCGCCGTTCGACGTGGATGAAAACCGCGTCTCAACCGGCATCTTCCTGGGTCAGGCCGACAATGTGGTGGCGGACTGCAACATCAACCTGTGCCGGGTCGGCATCCATTGCGGCATGCGCGCCAACCGCATCGTGGGCAACCACATCACCGGCGGCGGATCGCTGGATCTCGACATCTTCAAGGGGATCGAGGCGAACAACTTCGGCAAATCCTCGGCCATCATCAACCACAACTACATCGACAACTGCACGCTCTGGATCAATTGTGACGATCATCCCAGGCTGAACGCCCGCAACTATTTCCACGTCACCGACAACCTGTTCTACCGCGGCTACAACCACCCCAGCGACGGCCGGCTCTGGAGCCACATCGTCATCAACGCGCTCAAGCCCGGATCAAAGCTCGGCAACGTGCACATCTGCGACAACCTGTTCTACAATCAGGATGAAAACCTGAACGGGATCAAACCGCGCGTGCTTTATCCGCTGCGGGTCCATACCCATGCCGACCCCGAGACCGGCGCGCAAAGCGGGATCGACCATCACGGCGTCACCAACTTTCGCATGGAAAGCAACCAGTTCACCAACAGCTTTCCTACCTTTGTGCAGCCGATGGGCACCACGGTGACAAAAACGCTGGCCGTGCAGGCCGACAAGTCGGAATACTTCGTCGCCTTCCGCGAGGAAATTCCCATCGGCGCGCTCAGCCATGCCTCCGCCGAGATCTGCGCGCTGAAATCCGGCACGCCGCGCCCCCCAGTGGTCCGAAAACTGCACACCCATGGCGTGAGCCTGGAACTGCCCGACCCGTTCGATGGCGAAATCCGCATCACCGCCACCACCCGCACCCATTCGAGCGGCAAGTTTCTTTATACCGTTGCCTGATACCCGTACAAAGGACACGTCTCCCGCATGCTGATTTCGCTCAAACACAGGCTGGCCTTTCTGCCCGTTCCCCAGACCGGCACAATCGCGATCGAGGCGGCCTTTCGCAAGCACAGTCAGATCATCTTCCCCGGCAGCACGAAGATCAAGCATACCAATGCCGGAATGCCACCGTGGTGATGATCAGCTACCAAAAGAGGTTCGTCTTTCTCAAGACGCGCAAGACGGCGGGAACGTCGTTCGAGATGATGCTTGAACCGTGGTGTGCTCCGCCCGGCCATATCGTGACCGAGGCCGCGCCCGAGTTGGTCACGCGATACGGCATCGTGGGGGCCCGGCTGAACCGCAGGAAGGAAACTCCCTACTGGCGCAACCATATCGGCGCCAAGAAGGTGGCCGAACATCTGGGCGATGCCTTCTGGACCGATTACCTGCGCCTGACATCTGTACGCAATCCGTTCCCGCGCAGCATCTCGCAGTTCTACTGGCAGCGGGTCTGGCAAAAGCTGGCGGTTCCGCAGACCTTCGAGGAAACCCGCGAACAGTTCCGCGCCTACATCTTCAGCAAGCTGTTCAAGCCCGACAGCCATGTCTCGCATGTGGGCGACAGGTTCTGCATCGACGATGCCTTCCGGCTTGAACACCTGGACGAGGATTTCGCCCGGATCGGCGGCAAGTTGGGGATAGAGCTGCGGCGCGAGGACATGCCCCGCACCAAGGACAATTCCTCGACCAAGCCGGACCTGCCGTTCCTTGACCTGTTCGAGCCCGATGTGGTGGCCGAGATCTGCACCAAGCAAAGCTGGGTTTTCGAACATTTCGGGTATTCCACCGACCCGCGCGACGCGAAGCTGTGATCGCGGTCTCCGGACCGGGGGCTGTTTGACAGCCGGAGGGTTCTGGCCCAAAGCGGTGCGGCACACGGGGGGCGGGCCAAGATGGGCGGAGGCGTGCAGGGTCCGGCGGGGCTGGTGGCGGTGGTGGTCACCCACAACCGGCTGGCGCAGGTGCGCCTCACGCTGGGGCGGTTGCTGGCCAGCCCTTCGGGCGTGCTGGCGGGGGTTGTGGTGGTGGACAACCTGTCCAGCGACGGCACCGGGGATTGGCTGGCGGCGCAGGGCGACCCTCGGCTGGTGGTGCTGCGCCCGGACCGCAACCTGGGCGGGGCGGGGGGGTTCGAGGCCGGGATGCGGCTGGCGGTGGAGCGTTTCGCCCCCGACTGGCTGGTGGTGATGGACGATGATGCCCGACCCGACCCCGGCGCGCTCGATGCCTTTGCCGCGATGGACAAGACCGGGTGGGAGGCGCTGGCAGCCGCCGTGCATTACCCCGATGGCACGGTCTGCGGCATGAACCGCCCCTATCGCAACCCGTTCCGCGCGCCACTGGGCCTGTTGGCGCGGCTGGCGGGCGGGCGCGGGGCAGGGGCGCATCTCGGCGCGGTGGACTATGCGCCGGGGCAGGCGGTGCAGCCGGTGGATGGCGCGTCCTTCGTCGGGCTGTTTTTGTCGCGGGCGGCAATCGCGCGGGCAGGCTACCCTGACGGGCGGCTCTTTCTGTATGCCGATGACGGGCTTTACACCCTGGGCCTGACCCAAGGCGGCGGGACCTTGGGCTTTGCGCCGATGCTGCGGTTTGAGCACGACTGTTCCACCTTTGCCGGCACGCCGGGGCGGTTCACCCCGCTGTGGAAGGCCTATTACTATCACCGCAACATGCTGATGTTTCAGCGCCGGGCGGCGGGGGCGTGGTTCTGGCCCGCGCTTCTGGTGGTGGTGCCCCGATGGCTGGGCCGGGTGCGCGCCCATCCGGGGCAGCGGGTGGCCTTCCTGCGGCTGATGGCGCTGGCGCTGGCCGACGGGCTGGCGGGCCGTGTCGGGCGCCCGCATGCCGAGGTGCTCGCCCGCGCCGGGCAGGGCCGATGAGCGGGCCTGAGTTTTTGCTGGTGGCCTGCCGGTCCCCGCATGAGGTGGGGCGCGGCGATGGTGTGGTGCTGCGCGCCCGGATCGCGATGCTGCGCCGCCATGGCCGGGTGACGGTGCTGTGCTATGGCGCGGGGGCCGCCCCCTGGCCCGACCCCGGCGTTCGGCTGGTCGAGGTGCCGTTTTCGCGCGGCGCGGCGGTGCTGGGCGCGCTGCGGGCGGTGGGTTCGGGCCTGCCCCTGCAGGTGGGGATGTGGCGCCAACCGGCCTTTGCCCGCGCGTTTCGCGCGCTGACGGGCGAAACCGCCTTTGCGGCGGTGGGGTTTGTCACCTTGCGCGCGGGTTTTGCGCTGATGCCCGGGGCGGGCGCGGGGCCGGGGCGCCGCTGGCTCGAGATGATCGACCTGCTGTCTGACAACATGGCCCGGATCGGGGCAAAGGCGCCCTGGTCGCGCCGCGCGCTGATGCGGTTCGAGGCCGCGCGGCTGGCCCGGCTTGAGGCGCGGGCGGCGGCGCTGTTCGACCCGGTGTTTCTGGTCAGCCCGGACGAGGCCGCGCGCCACCCCGGCTTTGCCCATCTGCCGCTCAGCCTGCCGCCCGCGCGGTTCCGCGACCCCGGCCCTGACCGCCCCGGCCCGCCGCTGCGGGTCTGTGTGTCGGGCAATTTCCATTACTTCCCCAACCGCGAGGCGGCGGGCTTTACCTTGGCGGCAGTGGCGGGGCTGGTGCGCTGGCGGCGGGGTTCGGCGCGGTGCCGGCGGGGCTGCGGCTGTTGCCCGAGGAACCCGACGATATGACGGCGGCGCTGGCGCGGTCAGATGTGGCGGTCTGTGCGGTGTTCACCTTCACCGGGGCGCAAAACAAGCTTATCGAGGCGGCGGCGGCGGGGCTGGCCCTGATCGCGACGCCGGGGCCTGCGGCGGTGGTCGGGCTGCGCGCGCCGGACCATTTCCTGCCCATGACCGATGCGGCCAGCCTGCGCGCCCATCTGGCCGCCTTTGCCGCCGACCCGGCGCGATTCCGCGCCATGCGGCGGGCCGCGCAGGCCTTCGTGCAGGATCACCACGCCGAGCACCGGGTGGCCGCCGCCTTTGACCGGCATCTCGGGCTGTCGCCACCTAGCGGTTGAGCAGGTCCAGATGATGGCGGTGGAGCAGCAGCAGCCCCGCCACCAGCGGCACCACCCCGCAGGTCACCACATAAAGCGGCGAGGCGTAGCTTGCATAATACATCGGATAGAACCCCGCCCGCATCAGCCCGGTGACATGCACCAAGGGGTTCCACCACAGGATGTCCTGCACCAGCTTGGGCAGGTCTTCGTAGATGAACAGGATGCCCGAGATCAGGAACAGCGGCCGCGTGACGATGGCCCAGGCCTGTTCCCAGACCGGAAAGGCCATGAACAGATAGCAGTTCATCACCCCCACCCCCAGCCCCAGCAGGGCCGCGAGGCTGATCGACAGCGCGATGTCCCCCATGTCGAGCACGGTGCGGGTGCCGGTCCAGACAAGGATGCCGGTCAGGATCAGATAGGTGACCAGCATCGCCGTCAGCGTGTTCAGCGTGAAGCGCGCAATAATGGCATCAAGCCAGGTCACGCCCGGATATTGCAGCAGCGGCCGCGAGAACTGCAGCGCATGGCCGATCGCACCTGCGACCGTGCCATACAATATGAAGGGCATCATGCCGGTCGCCTTGAACAGGATAAAGCTGCTGCCAAGAGGCGGCGAACGCATCATCATCGCAAAGGCTAGGGACAGCATCACGATGCCGGCAAAAGGTTCGACAATGGCCCAGATATAGCCGCCGGGCGACCGGCCATAGCGGGTGGACATCTCGCGCAGCATCAGCGCCATCACGGTGCGTCCGGCGGCGCGCGGGCGTGGACCCTTGTCGGGCAGCTTCATGGGCCGCTGTCCGGGCAGGGGGGGCGTGGGCAATTCGGTGCCGGAAAGCGACAAGGGCATGTCCTTGAACTGGTGCAGACCCAAAGGATTATGTAGAAAACCGGGGATAGGCGCAAACATCATCGGGAGGCGCGGGCAAGGCGTGGCGGAAAAAGACCCAGACGGCGCGGCCGCAGCCACCGACCCGGCCCCGGCGGGGCAGAACGACCGCAAGGCCGCCGCTCGCCCCCGCCTTGGCCCGCGCATGCAACAGGACATGCGTCTGGCCCGGCTGGAAGAACGCAAGGCCCGCAAGAAGGCCGAACTGCGCGCCGCCAAGGCCGAGGGTGCGGCACTGGTGGATGCCGGGGCGGAGCCGGCCCCTGCGCCCAAGGCAGCCTTGGACAAGCAGCCTGCCGCCAAGGCGGCCACCCCTGCATCCCCGCCGTCCGCATCGCCCCCCACGCCGGAGATTGCCGCCGCGCCCGCCACGCCTGCGCCTGCTGCAGCCCCTGTTCCCGCGCGCCCGGCCGCGCCGCCGCCTGCCCCTGTCGCACCGGCACCGGCCCCGCTGCCTGCCGTCGCGCCCGCCCCTGCGCCAGTCGCCAAGCCCGATGCCAAGTCGGGCGCATGGGCCGAAGCGCTGGCCCGGGTCGAGGTGCGCCCCGTCGTGCCCGAGGCCACGATGCGGGGCCGCCATTGGGGCCTGCTGATCAGTCTCGTGCTGCTGGTGATCGTGCCGCTTTTTCTGGTGGCCGCCTATCTTTGGACCCGCGCTGAGGACCAATATGCCTCGACCGTCGGCTTTACCGTCCGGCAAGAGGAAACCGCCTCGGCGGGGGCGCTGGCGGGCGGGCTGGCGCAGATGCTCGGGGCGGGCGGATCAACCGGCACCAATGCCCGGGTGCTGTTCGAATACATCCAGAGCCAGGAACTGGTGGCGCGGGTGCATGCCGATCTGGACCTGACCGCGCATTACGCGCGCAACTGGCCGCGCGACCCGGTCTATTCGATCTGGCCCGATGCCACGATCGAGGAACTGACCAGCTTCTGGCTGCGCATGGTGCGTATCAGCTATGACGAGGGCAGTGGCCTGATCGAGGTCGAGGTCCGCGCGCACGAACCCCGGTTCGCCCAGGCGATCGCGGAAAAGATCGTCGCGGAAAGCCAGGCGATGATCAACCAGCTCAACGAAACCGCCCGCCGCGATGCGCTGGCCTGGGCGCAGGCCGATCTCGATCAGGCCGTGGCCCGGTTGCGCGCCGCGCGCGAGGCGCTGACCGCGTTCCGCGCCACCACCCAGATCGTCGACCCCGCTGCCGATATCCAGGGCCGCATGGGCATCCTGACCAGCCTGCAACAGCAACTGGCCCAGGCGCTGGTGGACATGGACCTGCTGACGGGTGCGGATGAAAACGACCCGCGCCGGCGCCAGATGCAGCGCCGGATCGAGGTGATCCGCGACCGCATCAATCAGGAACGCCAAAGCTTTGCCGCGCAGGATGTGACCATCTCGGACACCGATTATCCCACGCTGATCGCCCGGTTCGAAAGCCTGGCCGTGGATCAGGAGGTGGCGCAGGCCACCTATCTGGCCGCGCAGGCCGCGCTCGATGGCGCGCGGTCGCGGGCCGAACGCCAGACGCTGTATCTGGCCACCTATATCCGTCCGACGCTGGCGCAAAAGTCGGAATACCCCGACCGCCCGGTGCTGACCGGGCTTGCGGGCTTTTTCCTGCTGATGCTGTGGTCGGTGCTGGCGTTGGTCTATTATTCCCTGCGCGATCGCGGATGACGGAGGCGCGGCGGTGATCCGGTTCGAGAACCTGTCCAAGGGCTACTGGGTGCGCGGCCGCTGGCAGACCGTGATCGACAACCTGAACGCCACGCTGCCCACCGGCAAGTCGCTGGCGCTTCTGGGGCGCAACGGGGCGGGCAAATCGACGCTGATGCGCATCATCGCCGGGTCGGAGCGCCCCTCCAGCGGGCGGGTGGTGTCGGACGGGGTCATTTCCTGGCCGGTCGGCTATGGCGGCAGCTTTCATGGCGACCTGACCGGCATGCAAAACACCCGCTTCATCGCCCGGGTCTATGGCGTTGATACCGACGAACTTGTTGATTTTGTGGAAAACTTCTCCGAAATCGGGGATCATTTCCACATGCCGGTGCGGACCTATTCCTCGGGGATGCGGTCGCGGTTGACCTTTGGCATCTCGATGGGGATCAAGTTCGACACCTATCTGGTGGATGAGGTGACGGCCGTGGGTGACGCGCGCTTTCGCATCAAAAGCCAGGCGGTGTTCCGCGCCCGCATGAAAGACGCCAGCGCCATCGTCGTCAGCCACAACACCAAGGATCTCTATGCCTTCTGCGATGCCGGGGTTGTGCTTCATGAAGGCAAGCTGCAGTATTTCGACAAGCTGCATGATGCGATCCAGCTGCACGAGGCATTGATGACCCGGCCGGCGCACCCCCAGTGACCGACCGGCAAGGGGGCAGGGGCGTGCAGCGGGTTCTGATCGTGGGGGCGGGGTTTTCCGGTGCGGTGATCGCGCGGGCGCTGGCCGAGGCCGGCGTGGCGGTGACGGTGGCCGATGCGAGGCCACATGTCGCGGGCAACTGCCACACCGAACGCTGCCCCGACACCGGCGTGATGGTGCATGTCTATGGCCCGCACATCTTTCACACCGACAACGAGGGCGTCTGGGCCTATGTGAACCGCTTTGGCGCCTTCCGGCCCTATGTCAACCGGGTCAAGGCCACGGTGGGGGGGCGGGTCTTTGCGCTTCCGGTGAACCTGCACACCATAAACCAGATCTTCGGCACCGCGATGCGCCCTGACGAGGCGCGCGCTTTCATCGCCGCGCGGGCGCAGGCCCCGGCCCACGGCGGGGAGCCCGCGAATTTCGAGGAACAGGCGCTGGCCATGGTGGGGCCCGAGATCTATGCCGCGTTCTTCAAGGGCTATACCGCCAAGCAATGGGGCTGCGACCCGCGCGAGTTGCCCGCCAGCATCCTCAAACGCCTGCCGCTGCGGTTCAACTACGACGACAACTACTTCTTCCACCGTTTCCAGGGCATGCCCGAGGCGGGCTATACCGCGCTGGTGGCGGCGATCCTTGACTGTCCGGGGGTGACGCTGCGGCTGGGCAGCCCGGTGACACCGGGCGACGCGCGGGCCGGCGGCTGGGATCATGTGGTCTGGACCGGGCCGCTGGATGCGTGGTTCGGGCACGATCTGGGGCGGCTGGGGTACCGCACGCTGGCGTTCGAGCGGTTCACCCATGACGGCGACTGGCAGGGCTGCGCGGTGATGAACCACCCCGACCCCGACGTGCCCTATACCCGCATCGCCGAACACCGGCATTTCGCGCCGTGGGAAACGCCGCGCGGGTCGGTCGTGGTGCGGGAATACGCCCGTGCCTGCGGGCCGGACGACATTCCCTACTATCCGATCCGGCTGGCCGGCGAACAGGCGCTGCTGCGCCGCTATGTCGCCCGCGCCCGGGCCGAGGCGCGCGTCAGCTTTGTCGGGCGGCTGGGGACCTATCGCTATCTCGACATGGATGTGACCATAAATGAGGCCCTAAAGGCCGCACAGAGCCTTATTCTGGCCCGCAAGACCGGCGCACCCCCGCCTGCCTTCCCGGTGGACCCGCTTTAGGATGCGGGTGCTGTTCGTCAATTGGGTGGACTGGCGCGATGCGCAAGGGCGCGGGGGGGGCGTGGCCGTCTATCAGCGCAATCTGGCCCGCGTGCTGGCGGGCAGCGGGATCGAGGCGGGGTATCTGTCGTCCGGGCTGGCGCAGGATCTGCGGCGCGGTCCGGCGCGCTGGCAGGCCGTGCGCGGTGCGCCGGGGCACTGGGAAATCGTCAATTCCGCCGTGCTGGCGCCGGGGCAACTGGCCTGGGACAGCCCGGCGCAACTGACCGACCCGGCGACCGAGGCGGCCTTTGCCGAAGTCCTTGCCGCCACCGGCCCGTGGGACGCGGTGCATTTCGACAATATCGAAGGGCTGCCGGTGGCGGTGCTGGGGGTGGCGCGGGCGGCGGGCGCGCGGGTGGTGGTGATGCTGCACAACTACTATCCGATCTGCCCGCAGGTGAACCTGTGGCACCGCGAACGCGAAACCTGTCCGGGCTTCGACGAAGGGCGCGCCTGTGTCACCTGCCTGCCGGGGGGGCAGGTGGGCGCCGGGGCGCGGCGTGCGGCGCTGGCGGTGATGTGGCAGGCCGACCGGCTGGGCGGCCCGCGTCTGGTGACGGCGGCGAAGGTGGGGCTGGGGGCGGCACGGGCCGGGGTGACGGGCCTGCGCCGCTTGCGCGCGCGGCCGGCACCCGCGCTGGCCGGTGCAGCCGAGGCCCCGGATGCGGCGGCCGCCCGGCGCTTTGCCGACCGGCGCGCAAGTATGGTGGCCGCGATCAACGCCCATGCCGATGCCGTGCTGTGCGTGTCGGACCGGGTGCGGGTGCTGGCGGCGGCGCATGGCATCGCGCCCGCGCTTTTGCAAACCACGCGCATCGGCACCGCCGAGGCCGCCCGGTTCGACCGGGCCGCCCCGCGCCCCGGCCTGCTGGATGCGCAAGGCCGGGTCCGGCTGGCCTATCTGGGTTATATGCGGCGCGACAAGGGGTTCTTTTTCCTGCTCGATGCGCTCGAGGCGCTGCCCGATGCCGTGGCCGCGCGGGTGCATCTGACGGTGGCGGCCCGCAAGGGCACCGATCAGGCCATGGCGCGGATGGCTGCGCTGCGGCCCCGGCTGGCGGGGCTGGCCCATGTCGATGGCTACACCCATGCCGAACTGGACGGCATCCTGCGCGAGGTCACGCTGGGTGTGGTGCCCGTGCTGTGGGAAGACAACCTGCCGCAGGTCGCGCTGGAAATGCACCTGCGCGGCATTCCGTTGCTGACCTCGGATCTGGGCGGCGCGCGCGAACTGGGCAACTGCCCCGACCTTGTGTTCGCGGCCGGCGACGCGGCTGGCTTTGCCGCGCGGCTGGCGGCGGTGCTGGAGGGCCGGATCGATCTGGCCGCCTACTGGGCGGGTGCGCGCGCGCCCGAGACGATGAAAAGCCATCTGTCGGCGCTGCGCGGGGTTTGGGCGGGATCGTAACAAAAGGCCGAATAGAGCCTTTTTTGCGGGCCGCTTGCCGGGACTGGGGCCCGGCCCCGCCACGGGCGGGGCGTTCGCGCGGGCGAAGGTCCACCAGACCTTCGCTTGTTCCGCGCTCACCCCTTCGCGCCTTGCCCGCGGGCATAGACATCTTCATACCGGATGATGTCATCTTCGCCGAGATAGGCGCCGGTCTGCACCTCGATCAGCACCATGGGCAGTTTGCCGGGGTTTTCCATCCGGTGCACCGCGCCAAGCGGGATATAGACCGACTGGTTTTCCGTCACGAGGCGTTGTTCCCCGTCAATCGTGACGCGCGCGGTGCCTTCGACCACGATCCAGTGTTCCGACCTGTGATGGTGGCTTTGCAGGCTGAGCGCGGCACCGGGGTGCACCACGATGCGTTTCACCTGAAAGCGCTGGCCCACCACCAGACTTTCGAACCAGCCCCAGGGCCGGTGATCGCGCGGGAAGGTTTCGGCCTGTGCGGCGCCCTGTTTCTTCAGGCTGGCCACGGCCAGTTTCACATCCTGCGCCCGGTCCTTGTGCGCCACCAGCACCGCATCGGGCATCGCCACCGCCACGATACCGTCCAGCCCGATGCCCACCAGTTGCAGGCTCCCCGCCTCGGACCGCAGCAGCGTATTGGTGCAGTCAATCGCGGTGGCCGCGCCATGCGCCACCACGCCCGCCGCGTCGGGGTGGCTTTCGCGCCACACCGCATCCCAGCCGCCAAGGTCGGACCAGACGCCCCCATAGGGCACCACGCTGAGGTTGGGTGCCTTTTCCATCACCGCATAGTCGATGGAGATGTCGGGCAGCGCGCCCCACGGCCCCGGTGCCAGCCGGGTGAACCCGAGATCCGCCTGCGCGCCTTCGACCGCCGCACGGGCATCGGCCAGCAGGCCGGGGGCATGGGCGTCAAAGGCCGCAAGGATGGCCGGCACCGAAAACAGGAAGATCCCCGCGTTCCACAGATGCCGCCCCGAGGCCAGCAGGTCGGCCGCCGTCGCCGCATCGGGCTTTTCCACGAAGCGCACCAAGGGCTGCGGCACCGGGGCAAAGCCCGCCTCGGGCGCATGCGCCAGTTCCAGCCAGCCATAGCCGGTTTCCGCCCGCTCGGGCCGGATGCCGAAGGTCACGATGCGGCCTGCCAGCGCCTCGGGCGCGGCCGCCTGCACCGCCTCGCGGAACCGCGCGGCATCGGGGATCACGTGATCGGACGGCGCCACCAGCATCAGCGCCTCGGGGTCGCGCGCCGCCAGCATCAGCGCGGCAGCAAGGATCGCGGGGGCGGTGTTGCGCGCAGCGGGTTCGATGACGACCGCCGCGGGGGCAATTTCCGCCCCGGCCAGCTGTTCGGTGACGATGAAGCGGAAATCGCCCCCCGTCACCACCATGGGCGGGGCAAACCCCGGCCCCGACAGCCGCCGGGCCGAGGCCTGGAACAGGCTTTCCTCGCCGGTCAGCCGGGCGAACTGCTTGGGGTAGCTCTTGCGCGACAAGGGCCAGAGCCGGGTGCCCGACCCGCCGCACAGCAGAACGGGATGGATGGTCGTCATGCTTTTCACCCGAACCTCCGGGAAGCCCCGTCCTTCAGGGCGGGGAGGGATAGGAGACGATTCATGTCGCCGACCTCTGGTTGGCGACATATTTTCGCACGATCTCGATCGGCGCCCCGCCGCAGCTTGCGGCGAAATAGGACGGGGACCAGAGCCCCTTCTGCGCGAAGCGCCGCAGCTCCGGACGGTCGCGCAGCAGGAGCCGGGACCCGACCCCCTTCAGGGAGTTGACCAGCCGCGCCAACGTCACCGTTGGCGGGTACTCCACCAGGAGGTGGACGTGATCCACCTCCCCGTCGCATTCCACGAGACGGGCCCCGAAGTCGGTGGAGACCGCGGCGAAGGTGTCCTTGAGCCGGGACAGGGCGTCGTCGTCCAGCGCCCCGCGCCGGTACTTGGTCACGAAGACCAAGTGAACGTGGATCGCCGACAACACGTGTCGGCCTTTGCGATATTCCATCTTGTGGCCTCTTTGACCAAACGGTACGTTTGCGAATATGGAATTTCACCGCGCCCATGTCTACCGGCTTTATCCGACGCCCGAGCAGCTCACGCTGCTGGCGCGGGCCGCCGGCGTGGTCCGCCTCGTCTACAATCTCGCCCTCGAGCAGCGCCGGACCTGGGGCGGTCGCCCGTACCGGGGCGGCCGGTCCAGGAGCTTCGGCTCAAAGGGGCTTTCCGGGGAGCTGTCGGCGCTGCGCCGGGAGTTCCCCTGGATCGGGGAGGTGAGCCAGACGGCGCAGAACCAGGCCCTGATCGACCTGGACCGCGCCTTCACCAACTTCTTCGAGGGGCGGGCCCGGTTACCGACCCCGCGCAAGAGGGGGGTCCATGACGCGTTTCGCCACGTGGGCCGCGAGGTGGCGATCCGCCGCCTCAACGGGAAATGGTCCGAGGTCCGGATCCCGAAGATCGGCTGGGTCCGGTACAGGGATACCCGCCCCCTGCGGGAGCGGGCGGACGGGGTGGTCGAGATCCGAAGCGCCACGGTCCTGCGCGGGCCGGACGGGGCCTGGCAGGTGTCGATCGCGCTGCGCTGCGAGGTGGAGGCCCGACCGGTCCCCGCAAGGGCGACTGGGGTGGACCGCGGGGTCGCGATCCCGTTCGCGCTTGCGGACGGGTCCGTCTGGCACCTGCCCGAGACGGTGGCACGCCGGGAGCGGCTGATCAGCCGGCTCCAGCGCAAGCTCGCACGCCGGACCCGCGGGTCCCAGCGGTACCGGCTGCTCCGCAGCCGGATCGCAAGGCTGCGGGGGCAGAACGCCCGGGCGCGCAAGCACCTCGCCCACGTCCTGACCACGCACCTGGCCCGAACCTTCGGGCTGGTGGCGATCGAGGACCTTCGGATCCTCAACATGACCCGGTCCGCGGCCGGGACCGTGGAGGATCCGGGCCGCAACGTTGCGGCCAAGTCCGGTCTGAACCGGGCGATCCTGAACGTGGGCTGGTACCAGTTCGAGCTGCTCCTCAGCTACAAGCTGGAGGAGACGGGCGGGGTCATGATCAAGGTTCCGGCCCGAAACACGAGCCGGGAGTGCGCCGAATGCGGGCACGTGGACGAGGGGAGTCGCAAGAACCAAGCGACCTTCGTCTGCACCGCCTGCGGCCACGCCGCAAACGCCGACCACAACGCGGCGATCAACATCCTGAACCGCGCCCTGCGCGGGGACGAGACACGACCGCGGAGGAACACGCCGCTGCTGGACGGGGAGGGGAACGCGTTAGCGCCCGGTGAGCCGTCAACTCCCAGCGGGACGGCGGGGGTCACCCCCCCCAACGGCCCGCCGGAAATCCACCTCTCTTCAGGGGGTGGAAGATGTTAACTTTCAATCAACGCGCGCAGCGCGTCCACATGGGGGGCAACCGGCCCGCCGCGGGTTTCGACATTCAGCCGCAGCACGGGTTCGGTGTTCGAGGCGCGCAGGCTGAACCGCCAGTCGGCGAACGAAAGGCCAAGGCCATCCATGGTGTCGATGTGCAGGGCCTTGGGTTCCCACGCCGCGCGCACCCGCGCCACTGCGGCACCCGGATCGGCCAGATGAAAGTTGATCTCGCCCGACGACGGGAACGCCGCCTGCATCGCCGCCACCAGATCGGCCAGCGGTTGCCCGCGCCGCCCGATCAGTTCGGCCACCAGCAACCACGGGATCATGCCGCTGTCGCAGGCGACGAAATCGCGGAAATAATGGTGCGCGCTCATCTCCCCGCCATAGACCGCGCCATGCTCACGCATCGCCTGTTTCAGAAAGGCATGCCCGGTGCGCGCCTGCACCGCGCGGCCCCCGGCGCGGGCCACGATATCCTGGGTGTTCCAGATGATGCGCGGGTCGTGGATGATGGCGGCCCCCGGCTCGCGCGCCAGAAACGCCTGCGCGAGCAGACCGACAACATATTCGCCGTCGATGAACCCGCCCTGATGGTCGAAAAAGAAGCAGCGGTCAAAGTCACCATCCCACGCCACGCCCATGTCGGCGCCGTGGGCCACCACCGCCTGCGCGGTGACCGGGCGGTTTTCGGGCAGCAGCGGGTTGGGAATGCCGTTGGGGAAGCTTCCGTCGGGATCGTGGTGCAGGCGCACAAAGGCCAGCGGCGCCCCGCGGGCGGCCAGTTCGGCGGCGATGGCGTCAAAGGTCGGCCCCGCCGCGCCGTTGCCGGCGTTGACCACGATCTTCATCGGGCGCAGCGCCGCTACATCCACAAACGACAGCACGCGGTCGACATAGGCCGCCCGCGCCTCGGTCGCGACGTCGAGAATAGACCCTGTTTGGCCTTTTGTGCCTGTTTTCCCCGCCTCGGCCAGCGCCTTGATGCGGGCCATGGTGGTGGCGGGGTCCAGCGGGGCCGACCCTGCACCCACCATCTTCATCCCGTTCCAGTCCATCGGATTGTGCGAGGCCGTGACGCAGACCCCCGCATCGGCGCCGAAATGCGTGGTGGCGAAATACATCTCCTCGGTGCCTGACAGGCCAAGGTCCAGCACCGTCACCCCTTCGGCTACCAGCGCTGCCGCCACCGCCTCGGCCAGTTCGGCCGAGGACGCGCGGGCATCACGCCCCAGCACCACCCGGCGCGCCCCCAGCGCCAGCGCCAGCGCATGCCCGATGCGCGCGGCGATGCCGGCATCAAGGTCAATCCCCAGACGTCCGCGAATGTCATAGGCTTTGAAACAGGTCAGCATGAAAAGGAAACTCCGGCCACGATCGGCGCCATTTGTGCCGGTTCCGGGCGGCTTGGCAATCCGCTACGGCACGCGACCGCCCGTGCGCTGGTGCAAGGCCATGTTAACCTTTCTGGCGCAGGGTCGGCCCCGTTCAGCCAGAGCCCTTTGTCAGGGCCCGGCCCGGCAGGGGGTGGCCCTTGCCGGAGGTTTCCATGTCCGACGATCTGTCGCCGGTGCTTTCCCTGCCGCTGATCCAGCCGGCGCAGGCGCAAAAGCACGTCACCCACAACGAGGCGCTGCGCCTGCTGGACGTGCTGGTGCAGCCGGCGGTGGAAAGCCGCAGCCTTGCCGCGCCGCCCGCCTTTCCCGCCGAAGGCGCGCGCTGGATCGTGCCGGCAGGCGCCACCGGGCCATGGGCCGGGCAGGATGGCACCATCGCGCTTCATGATCAGGGCGATTGGGTGTTTCTGGCGCCGCTGCCGGGCCCGAGTGCGGTGGCCGCAAACAGGGTGGCGGGCGGCCCGCCCGGCGGGCCGGGGGGGGCTGCGCCCGGTACCGGGGCGGCGGCGGCGGACAGTGCCCCCGACCCCTGCACCGTCCAGGCCTGCGGCTGCGGCGTGCTGGCGCACAGCCCGAAGACCACGGCGGTTCCGCCCAGATCCAGCGCCTGCACCGCCACCAGATCAGGCGCCAACCCGCCCTGAAGCGCCGTCATGCGCTTGTCGAGCTGCCCGTCCGCCAGCACCGCCGTGCCCGCCGGGGCCGACCGCAGCCCCCCCGAGGGCCAGCCGGGCACCAGCGCCAGCCGGGTCGGGCCATAGCTTTGCGGCACCGTCGGCAACGCCAGCGCGTTCGGCCCGGTCAACTGGCCATCCCCGCCCACCGCAAAGGCGCTGAGCCCCCCGGTCACGGTGGCGAACCGCGACGCGGAATACAGCCGCACCGCATCGCCGCTGCCTGCCAAAGCCAGATCGCTGACCCCGGTCAGGAACGATCCTGCCCCGGCGCCCAGCCATTGCTCCTGCCGCAGTGTTGCCATCTGCGCGCCCCCGACCCCATGCCACACCCGCAGCCACCCTTGCCGCCGGACCGGGCGCGGGGCGGGGGGCAACTGTGGCCGGACCTTGGCTTTTGGGGACAATTCGATCCCAATCCGTCGGGTCACTGCCGGGCACAGACCTCGGTTTCGCCTTGAAATCCCCCCACGTCCCGGCGACTCTGGCGCGGGGCGGCCCGATCAGGGCCGCCGGTGGTGGGGAACGAGGGCACGATGTCGACCAAGATTGCTGTCGCCGGACTGGGCTATGTCGGCCTGTCGAACGCCATTCTGCTGGCGCAGAACAACCGGGTGACGGCGGTGGACGTGGATCCAGGCCGGGTCGGCATGGTCAACCAGCGGCAATCGCCGATCCAGGACCCCGACTGCGCCGAATGGCTGGGGCGCGGCACGCTGGACCTGACCGCCACCACCGATGCGGCGGCGGCCTATGCGGGGGCGAACTTTGTCGTCATCGCCACGCCCACCAACTATGACCCCGAAACCAACCGCTTTGACACCTCATCGGTCGAAACGGTGATCGATCAGGTGCTGGCGGTGAACCGGGGCGCGGCCATCGTGATCAAATCCACCGTGCCGGTGGGGTTCACGCTGCGGATGCGGGCGATGACGGGGTATGACAACATCCTGTTTTCCCCCGAATTCCTGCGCGAAGGCCGCGCCCTGCACGACAACCTGCACCCCAGCCGCATCGTCGTCGGGTCCGACACGCCCGCCGCCCGCCGCTTTGCGGCCCTGCTGGCGCAAGGGGCGGTGGACCAGGACGTGCCGATGCTGTTTCCCGGATCGACCGAGGCCGAGGCGATCAAGCTGTTTGCCAACACCTATCTTGCGCTGCGGGTGGCCTATTTCAACGAGCTGGACAGCTATGCGCTGATGCACGGCCTTGACCCGCGCAAGATCATCGAAGGCGTCGGATTGGACCCGCGGATCGGCACGCATTACAACAACCCGTCCTTCGGCTATGGCGGCTATTGCCTGCCCAAGGATTCCAAGCAACTGCTGGCCAACTATTCCCAGGTGCCGCAAAACCTGATCGCCGCCGTGGTCGATGCCAACCGCACCCGCAAGGATTTCATCGCCGACCGCATCATCGCCGCCAATCCGCGCGTGGTGGGGGTGTACCGGCTGGTGATGAAGGAAGGGTCGGACAATTTCCGCCAGTCCGCCATCCAGGGCATCATGAAACGCGTCAAGGCCAAGGGAATCGAGATGGTGGTCTATGAACCCTCGCTGACCGGCGACGATTTCTACCGCTCCCGCGTGGTGCGCGATCTGGCGGCATTCAAGGCGGAATGCGACCTCATCATCGCCAACCGCCGCACGCCCGAGTTGGACGACGTGGCCGACAAGGTGTTCACGCGCGATCTTTACGGGAAGGATTGAGGGGGGGAGGGGGTTCCGACCCCGGGCGCGTTGACAGGTCCGGGCACGCGGGCCTAGCGTGCGGCATGGGTTTCCCCTTTTTTCATAGGTGATTTCATGCCGACCTTTGCCGCCTTCGCAGGCACCCCCGGCGACGACACCCTGGCTGCCAACCCGCTGGGCGACACGGTGGACGGGCTGGGCGGCAACGACCTGATCCTTGGCGGCGACGGCAATGATTACCTTCATGGAAACAATGGCAACGACACGGTGCAGGGCGGTGGCGGGGTCAACCTTTTGCGGGGCGATGCAGGGAATGATCTGCTGACGGCCGGGGGCCTGGGCGACACGCTTTATGGCGGTGCCGGGCGCGACCGGGTGCGCGGCGGTGATGGGGCGGACCAGGTCTATGGTGGGGAGGGCACTGACCTGATCGGGGGTGGCGCCGGGTCCGACTGGCTGAGCGGCGACGATGGCGACGATATGATTGCGGGCGGTGACGGGCAGGATGTGCTGCTTGGCGGGGCAGGCCACGACCGGCTGGCAGGCAACGATGGCGATGACGACCTGCAGGGCGGCGCAGGCGACGACACGCTGATTGGCGGCGCGGGCCGCGACTGGCTGGTCGGAGGCGATGGCGACGACCAGCTCTCGGGCGGCGAAGGGCATGACTGGATGCAAGGGGATGACGGACACGACACGCTGTCGGGCGGCGATGGCGACGACACGCTCTGGGCGGGATCAGGCGATGACAGGCTGACCGGCGGCCCCGGCGCCAACATCCTTGGCGGCGGCGCGGGCAACGATCTGGTCGACGGACGGGCGGGCACGCGCAACCAGCTGTGGGGTGGCGACGGCGATGACCTGATCCTTGCGGGTGACGGCGGCGACCGGGCCGGGGGCGGTGCGGGCAACGACCGCATTCTGGGCGGCGATGGCGGCGACACGCTGTCGGGCGGGCCGGGAATGGACCGGCTGCGCGGCGGCGGCGGGGCCGACCGCTTCGAGTTCGCGCGCGGCCACGGATGGAACGCGCTGGAGGATTTCGACGCCGCCGAAGGCGACCTGATCGTGCTGGCCAGCGGCATGTGGGTGGCCACCCACGGCGCGCTGGACGCCGCACAGGTGGTCGGCATCTTTGGCCGGGTCAACGCTGCCGGCGATGCGGTGCTGGATTTCGGCGCTGCCGGCACCGTGGTGGCCGTGTTGGGCGCAGGCACGCTGGACGGGCTGTCGGACAGCCTGCTGATCCTCTAGGCGCGCGTCGCCGCCGTCAGCCGGCGGGTTTTTGCAGATGGTCCAGCCTGCGGGCTAGAATACCGGCCACCAGACCGACATCGAACGGTTCGCCCAGAAACTCGAACAGCGGGCGCAGGCCGTCGGGTTTGCCGTCGTAATCCTCATAGCGCAGGCGCAGGCTGGTGGCGGGATGCGCCGCGATCTGGGCTGCGAACAGCGCTTCGGCCTGTTCCAGCTGGGCGCGGGCGCGGGTGGCGTCCATCTCGGCCCACCAGCCCGATTTCAGCACCGCGTCATGATCGCGGGTGTTGAAGAGGAACCGCGCCTTGGGAAAGAACTTGCGGATGAACCCCAGATAAAGCGGAAAGAACACCGGTTCGGTGTGAAAGCGGATTTCCTTGAACCCACCCACCCGGGTGTCCTTGGGCAGGGCCAGCACCTCGCGCACGAAGACATTGGCCAGAGAATTGCCATAGCGACACGGATCGATCAGTTCGGCACCGTACCACGGTTTTTCGGGCGTCGAAGGGGCGCGCCGCGCCTTGAGGCCCTTACGCGGTTCGGCGCTGCTCAGTTGGTGCCACGATCGGGCCAGCCCCGACAGCGCGTTGCCATTCTCACCCCGGATGCAATAACCGGGGATCGCGTTCAGTAGGTTCTGCACCAGCGTCGACCCTGACCGGCCATAGGTCACCACGAAAACGTATCCATCCGACGGTGCGTGCAGGGCAGAGAACAGATCGGGATTTGCCTCGAACTTGGCCATGTCGTTTCCATTGCGCCGGTTACTATGGGGCGGGGGCAGACTTTGCCCGGTCTTGGCGCAGCTTCGCCATGCCCTTTTCGTTGATCGCGTCCAGCCGGTTCCACAGGTCGTAGTCGGGGGCATAAAACGCCTG
This sequence comes from Gemmobacter sp., assembly GCA_030683915.1. Classification (GTDB taxonomy): domain Bacteria; phylum Pseudomonadota; class Alphaproteobacteria; order Rhodobacterales; family Rhodobacteraceae; genus Wagnerdoeblera. Next base: position 4,857 of record JAUXPG010000315.1, on the reverse strand, counting down.
AAGCTCGTCCAGCATCCCGGTGGGGATTTCCGGCGGGGCCGTGATCTCGCTGACGTTCTGGTGAGGTAGAATGCCGGGGATGTTCAGCAGGCCGAGGACTTCGGGCAACATCGCGTCCAGTTGGTGATAAGGGATGATGACATCGGCCAGAACGCCGCCTTTGGGCCCGAGAAACATGCGCTGCTGCAGGTTGGGCTGGCCGCCCTTGAGTAGGATGTTCCAGTCCTTGGCGCTCCAGAATTCGGCGAAGGTGGTGTCAGGCGGCAACGGGCTTTGCACCTTGTTGCCTTTGCGATAGCGAAACCACGACCCGATCCACTCCAACGGTTCGCGCATTACCCCAAACTTGAAATAGCGGTGCGGCGCGTGGTTGGGCTGGTCGAATAGGAAACGGTAGGTCTGCAACGTCTCGTGAAGCGGGGTGTGTTTGCGCTGTGGTGTGCCCGAACGGAACACCTCGCAATGCGGTACTAGAAGGTGTTCGATCGACGTGGACGCGGTTTTTGTGTTCGCGACAAAGACGAAACGCTTGGTTACGCTGATCAGCATGGAAAGCCTTGGTGTCAATTTTCACCGGTAACAGCGGTATCATCACTTGGCTGAGTGTGCAAACTGTTCCGCCCCGGAGTGCCGGGTGGCCCCCTAGGCTTCCTCGCGCGCGGGCCAGAACGTTTCGCGCGCGAAACAGAACTGACAAGGAGGCCTTTACGCGGGCCGCGGACTGGCGGAAAACTCTTGCATGCTGTCCGGCTCTGGCCCCCCTGCCGTTTCCGTCATCGTGCCGATGCATGATGTGGCCGCCCATGCCGGGGCGGCGATCGCCAGTCTGCGCGCCCAGACCTTCGCCGCGTTCGAGGCGATCGTGGTCGATGACGGCTCGTCCGACGGGTCGGGCGACGTGGCCTTGGCGGCGATGGCGTGCGACGCGCGGTTCCGGCTGGTGCGCCAGCCCAACCGCGGCCTGTCGGCGGCGCGCAACGCGGGTCTGGCGGCGGCGCGCGGGCGCTTCATCGCCTTTCTGGATGGTGACGACCGGCTGGCCCCCGAATTTCTGGCCAGGATGCTGGCGGCGCTCGAATCCGACGGGGGGGCGTGGGTCGCCTGTGCCGTGGCCGATTGCTGGCAGGACGGGCGGCGCACGGTGCATCCGGCAATCCACGGCGCGGCCATGCCCGACGGTCCCCGGCGCTGGCCGCTGGAGGACTGGGCGGCGGTGATCGCGCATTACCCTTCGGTGTGGAACAAGCTCTATCGCCGCGACCTGATCGGGGACACGCGCTTTGCCGAAGGGCTGTGGTTCGAGGACCATGCCTTCTACATGACCCTTGCCGCGCGGGCGGGGCATATCCTGCACCTGCCCGAGCCGCTGTACTGGCAGACGCGCGGTCGGCCCGGCCAGATCACCGCCACCGACAGCGACCGCATCTTTGACCAGTTCACCGTGCTCGAGGGGGTGCGCCGCCTGATGGCGGGCCCCGCGCTGCCGGGGGGGGCGGCGGGGTTTGCCCGGCTGGCCAGCCGCCTTCTGGCCGAACGCGCGCCGACCTTGCGCGATGCCGACCGCCGCGCGCGCTGGCTTGGGGCCGCGCGGGCCTTTCTGGCCGGGCAGGGCGTGGCGTTCGAGGCGTCACAGGCGCCTTCGCTCGCGCAGGTGCTGGACGGCGGGGTGCCGGTCAGCGTGGTGCTGGCGCTTGGCGACGGCGATGCGGCGGCCAGCCTTGCAGCACTGGCGGCGCAGGATATCGCGGGGCTGGAGATCGTGCTGGCCGGGCCGGGGGCCGGGGCGCTGGCAGAGGCCGCGCGCGCCGCCTGTCCGGGGCGGGGGGTGCAGGCGGTCGAACCGGCGCCGGGGTCGGTCTGGCACCTGTGGGCGGCAGGCGCGGCGGTGGCGCGGGGCGCTGGCCTTGTGCTGTGGCGCGCAGGCGACGGGGCAGAGCCCATCGCCTTGCGCCACTGGGCCGATGCGGGGCTGCGGCAGGACGCCGATCTGGTGGTGTCGGCATTCCGGGTGCCGGGCACCGGCGGGTACCGCGATGGCTGGGCCGACCCCGCCGGGCTGGCCGGGCCCTGCACGGCGGGGCCGCCGCTGGCCCCGGCGCAGCCGGGGGCGCAGCCGTTCCATCCGCTGCTGGCGGCCAAGCTGCTGGCTGCGCCCCTCGCGCGGGCGGTGCTGGCGGGGGCCGATGATCTGGCCGCCGCCGCCCCGCTGGACGACATGGCCGCGATGGCCCGTGTGGCGGCCCTTGCGCGCTGCCCGGTCTGGGTGGATTTCCCCGGCGCCCAGCCCCGGCCCCGGCCGTTGCCCGCACCCGGCGCGCTGATCGCAGCGCTTGCCAGCCCCGCGCTGGCGGGGGCGGAACCCCGGCGCCTTGCGGTGCGCGGCTTGCGCATGGCGGTCGATCTGCGGCCCCCCGGTCAGGCGTTGGGGCTGGCGCTGTGGCTTCTGGCGGCGCGGGCGGCCTTGCGCCGGGCGGGCCTTGCGCGCGGGGCGGGGCCGCTTGACCCCGGCATCACGCGGCGTTTCGCGCGCATGCTGGGGCTGGTTGCGCGCTGATTGCATCGGCTCGCGCGCGCGCCCATAAAGACCGGGCGGCTGCATTTTTCAGGGTCTTGCACAGATGATCGACTTTCGCCCCGAGAACGGGACCAGCCTGTTTTGCCGCACCGATTACACCTTCCAGCCGGTCGCCAACCTCGATTTCCACGATGCTGGGTGGGAAACCATTCCGTTCCATCTGTCGTTGCGCCCGTCAGAGGGCCGCGTCGTGGTCAACCGGCGCGACCGGGCGGGCTGGCGGCGGGAAATCGTGCTGGACCATGCGCTTGACCCTGCGGGGGGGACGGTCGAGGTGCGGTTTCATCCCGGCGCGGTGTCGGTCTGGCTGGATGGCCAGCGGTTGGCGCGGTTCGACCGCTTTCCGCGCCCCGATGCCAAGGGGCGGATGTTTCTGCGTCGGGGCTTTCCGTCCTTGGGCGACATCGCCCATGTCACCGCCAGTGGCGCGGTGCTGCCCGAAAGCCTGCGCCACCGCAAGGCGGGGGGCCGGGGCGGGCAGGCGGCGGTGCGGCGCCCCGCCGGGGCGCTGGGGCTGACCGACCGGCTGGAGGCGCAGGGCCCCGTGCCTGCCGGGGCGTGGCTGCGCCTGCCGGGCGGTGGGGCGGACCTCTTGGTGCTGACCCCGGTGCCGGGGGCCGAGGGCGAGGCCGGGGCGGTGCTGCCGGGGCGCATCTGGCACGGGCTGGCGCCCGATGCGGCGGTGGTGCTGGACCTGACCGATGCGGCGGGCCGGGGTCTGGGGCCGGGGCTGCGCGTGACCCGGGCCGAGCTTCGTGCCGCCTTGGAGGCGCTGGCCATCGGCGACCGGCTGGAGCGGGACGATCTGGCGGCGCTTCAGGCGGTGGAGCATGCCCGCTATGCCGGGGTGATGCCCGATCTGCCGCCGGGGGTGCAGGCGGCGCTGTGGCAGGCCGCCGCGCGCTTTGGCCTTGCGGGATGGCTGGCCGAAGGGGCGCCTGCGGGCGGGCAGGCCCCTGCGGCGCCCGTCCCCGCCCGCCCGCCCGGACAGGCGGCCGAGGATGCGATCTGCCGCGATGTGGCGGCGGCGCTGCGCGCCGACCCGGCTGCCGACCCCGGCACCGTGCTGGCGGATGTGCTGGCCCGGCGGCCCTCGCCCCCTGCGCCGGAAAAGCTGTTCCTGCGGCTGGCCGAACCGTTCTGTGCCCGGGGCGCGGTTCCCGCGCTGATGGCGGCGGCGACGGCGGCGGGGCTGGATTTCAGCACCCGCGCCTGGAACGAGGACCGCTGGTCTGCCTCGGTGCTGGTGCCGTTTCTGGTGCAGGCGGGGCGCGCGGCCGAGGTGCCAAAGCTGCTGTGGTGGCTGGCCGAACCGCGCCCCGGCTGGCTGATCACCCCGGCCATCGCCGCCGGTGTGGCGGCGGCGATGGACCGGCCCGACCTGCCCGAGAAGCTGGCCGAGGAGCTGACCTACGCCTGGATCGGGATTATGGCCGCGCAGACTGACAGCTATGGCGGGCGCAGCGCCTGCGCCGCCTTGCGCGCGGTGTCGGTGCGGCTGGTGGCGGGGGCCTATCGCGCGCCGCGCTGGCAGCGCGCCCCGCTGCGGGATTTTGCGCTGCGGGTCCACGGCCTTGACCCCGGCTTCTGGGCGGCGCTGGCGGCGGCGGGCCAGCCCGATGACCCGCTGCTGGCCGAAGCGCGTGATGCCTGCGCCACGCTGGTGGCAGCGGCCTGTGGCCGCCCGGAGGATTTTACCGGGATTGCCAGCGCACTGGCGCTGTTTGCCTGGTACCGCAACGCGGACACCGCCCGGTTCCGCCGCATCCTGCTGGGTCCGTCCGAAACCCCGCTGGCCCTTGGGCAGGCGCCCGACCTGCCCGCCTTGCGCACCGGCAGTGCCGACCCCGGTGCCGCCTTGCTGCGGCATCTGATGTTCCCCGACGACCGGCTGGCCGCGCCCGATGACGCGGGCCTGTTGCGCCTGGCGGCCGAGGCTGTGGCCCCGGCCTGGGACGGCGTGGCCGAACCGCCCTATGCCCGGCTGCAACGCGATCTGGCCGCGCGCCTGCCCGCCCTGCTGGCCGAGGCCGCCGCAGGCCGGGCGCCCGACGATGCCGCGCTGGCCGCAGTGCTGGCCGACCTTGCGCCGCTTGCATCGGCGCGCGGGCGCTGGCTGGGGCTGGGGCTGGGGCTGATGCTGGTCGAGGCGCTGGCGGGCGGGCCGCCGCCTTGCGCCGCTGCCGCGATGGTGCTGGCCGACCGGCTGGTGCTGCTCGCCGGGGCCACGCCGCCCGGCGAACGCGCCGCCCGCGATGCCGCCCCCGCGCTGGCGGCGGTGC